>NZ_JBRIIQ010000035.1:0-40373 GCF_052976905.1 Glaciimonas sp. GG7
GCAGTCGGTGATAGCTTCTCTAAGCGCCCGGTTCATCGAGCACGAATCGATTTTGCGCGCTTGTGCATCAGCACGGACGTTAAAGCCGATGATGACCGCTTTCGAAGCTAACGCCAGATTGACGTCAGACTCGGTGATACCACCAACGGCAGCATGCACAACCTGAACCCGGACTTCACTCGTCGACAGTTTTTGCAATGACTGTACCAACGCCTCTTGTGAACCCTGCACGTCGGTCTTGATGATCATCGGCAGATTTTTAACTTCGCCTTCGGCCATCTGATCGAACATGTTTTCCAGCTTAGCAGCTTGCTGTTTAGCCAATTTAACGTCACGGAATTTACCTTGACGGAATAAACCGATTTCACGCGCTTTGCGCTCATCGACCATGACCATGACTTCTTCACCGGCTACTGGCACTTCTGTTAAACCCTGAATTTCAACAGGAATAGAAGGACCAGCTTCGCTGATAGCCTTGCCATTTTCGTCAAGCATCGCACGCACACGTCCATATGCCGATCCAGCCAAGACTACATCGCCGCGCTTCAACGTACCGGACTGAACCAATATCGTTGCGACCGGGCCACGTCCTTTATCAAGGCGCGCCTCAACCACCAAACCACGCGCTGCAGTGGTAATAGGGGCTTTCAATTCAAGTACTTCCGCCTGCAACAAAACCTGCTCGAGCAATGCTTCAATGCCTTCGCCAGTTTTAGCCGAGACACCGACAAAAGGTGACTCTCCGCCGTATTCTTCAGGCACAACTTGCTCAGCGATCAACTCTTGCTTAACGCGATCCATATTCGAACCAGGTTTGTCGATCTTAGTGACGGCTACGACCAGCGGAACACCAGCTGCTTTTGCATGCGCAATCGCCTCTTTCGTTTGCGGCATCACGCCATCATCACCAGCAACCACCAAAATGACGATATCGGTCGCTTTTGCACCACGTGCACGCATTGCCGTAAATGCTTCATGGCCAGGCGTATCGAGGAAAGTAATCATTCCACCCGGTGTTTCAACGTGATACGCACCGATGTGCTGCGTAATTCCGCCAGCTTCACCAGACGCCACTTTAGAACGACGGATGTAATCCAGTAACGATGTTTTACCATGATCAACGTGACCCATGACAGTCACTACCGGCGCACGTGAGACAAACTCAGCATCAGCATGTTCTTCACCGTCAACCAGCAAGGCTTCCGGGTCGTCTTCTTTGGCAGCATGTGCAGCGTGGCCCATTTCTTCCACCAAAATCATGGCGGTTTCTTGATCCAACACTTGATTAATGGTGACCATTTGGCCAAGTTTCATCAAATGCTTAATGACTTCCGATGCCTTGACTGCCATCTTATGGGCAAGCTCGGCAACGGTAATGGTTTCAGGAACGTACACATCCTTGACTACTGCCTCAGTAGGAACTTGGAAGTTCGTTTCGTGATCATCACTATGTGAGCTACGACGACCCTTACCACCACTACGCCAACCATCGCGACCGCCACCTGCATTCCCACGGGTTTTAATGCCAGCACCGCGCTTTTTAGCGTCATCCGACCAGGTCGAAGACACATTTGCAGATTTAATCGATTTCTTATCGACGACAACTTTCTTGTCGTCTTTTTTCTCGCCAGGTTTTTTATCAGCGGGCTTGTGTAGTGTTCCTGCTGGCGCTGCTTTAGCAACAACAACCGGGGCAACCACAACAGGCTCAGGCGCTTTAATGACGCGGCGAGGCGCGTTCATCATCGCCTTGATTTGCGCTACTTCATCCTGCACGGCTTTACGGGCACGCTCAGTTGCAGCGGATTTTTCGGCTGCGTCCTTAGCGGCTTCTGCCACTTTTTTCTTAGCTTCTTCAGCAGCTATACGCTTCTTCTCGTCTTGCTCTGCGTGATCAGCAGTTTTCACTGGCGTTGATGCAGGTGTAGAAGAAGTAGCTTCTGGTGCGGCAGCAACTGCCGCTTTCTTTGCGTCAATTTCTGCTTTTTTGGCTTCGGCTTCCACTTTTCTGGCATCGCTCGCCGCTTTTTCTGCAGCCTTTGCTTGCGCTTCCTTCTCTGCTTCAAGCTTTACCAGATAATCTTGCTTTTCTCGCAGCTCAGCTTCTTGACGGGCCATTAATTCAGCTTGACGGCGCGCATCTTCTGCACGACGAGCCAATTCAGCTTCATCAATAACCGCAACAACAGGCTCAACCGGAATATCAGTCGTTTCCACCGCAGGCTCATCACGCTGGACGAAAGTACGCTTCTTGCGCACTTCAACCTGGATCGTGCGTGACTTCCCTGTTGCATCAGCTTGCTTGATCTCGGTGGTTTCCTTACGGGTCAGCGTGATCTTCTTTTTCTCGCCATCAGTCGCCGCACCGTGCGAACGTCGCAGGTGTTCCAACAAACGATCCTTGTCTTCTTTCGACAAGGAAGCATCCGTCGAATCTTTCGAGACGCCTGCTGAGCGCAACTGCGCCAGCAATACATCTGCAGACATCTTTAGCTCGGTGGCAAATTGGGCTACATTATTACTCGCCATTCAGTCCTCTTTTCTATGTGGCGCGGTAGACGACATTGGAACCTCGCGGATCACTTGACTTCCGCGGTATTCCATGCTTTAGCCTGTAAGGCTTTGGCACGATCATCGTACTTGGCATCGATGAGTTTCATCTCATCGTCGGTCACATCTTTAAATTCTTCTTTAATCAATTGACGGGCGCGGTCAGTTGGCAAAGCCAGAATCGCACCAAATTCGTCATACGCAAGACCGGCGAAAACCGCCAGAGTCTTGACACCTGCCAAGCCCAACTTACCAGCGACAACACGGTCCATGCCATCAAAATTGGCTAGCGCATCTTCCATGCCTTCCATGCCTTCTTCCGAAGCAATAGCTTCTGTCACCAATGCATCGCGTGCACGGTTACGCAACTCGTTGACAGTCTCCTCATCAAACGATTCGATTTCCAAAATTTCGGTAATCGGCACATAAGCGATTTCTTCAAGACTGGCAAAACCCTCTTCTACCAGAATATCAGCGACTTCCTGGTCAACATCGAGTTTTTCCATGAACAGTGCACGGATCGCAGCAGTTTCAACAGCTGACTTATCTGCAGATTCTTCGGCTGTCATAATGTTGATTTGCCAACCGGTGAGCTCTGCTGCCAAGCGTACATTTTGACCACCACGACCAATTGCGATAGCCAAATTTTCAGCATCGACAACGACATCCATCGCATGCTTTTCTTCATCAACTACTATAGACGAGACATTTGCCGGCGCAAGTGCGCCGATCACGAACTGTGCCGGATCTTCAGACCACAATACTATATCAACACGCTCGCCACCAAGTTCGCCAGTGACTGCTTGTACACGTGATCCACGCATACCAACGCAGGTGCCGATAGGATCAATACGCTTATCGCTTGTATATACGGCAATCTTGGCCCGAACACCTGGGTCCCGTGCAGCCGATTTGACTTCAAGCGAACCTTGCTCAATCTCCGGAACTTCGAGCTCGAACAATTTCATGATGAATTCTGGTGCAGTGCGCGAAAGAATGACTTGCGGGCCACGAGCATTGCGATCTATGCGCAAAATAAAGGCACGAACACGGTCGCCAATACGCAGATTTTCCTTAGGGATAGTCTGATCGCGCGGCAAACGTGCTTCAATTTTGCCTGACTCGACGATGGCATCACCACGCTCCATGCGCTTAATTGTGCCTGTCACCAGCGAGTCGCCACGCTCCAGAAAGTCAGCCAGAATTTGCTCGCGCTCTGCGTCACGAATACGCTGCAACACTACTTGCTTGGTATCCTGCGCAAAACGACGACCGAACTCAACCGATTCAATCGGCTCTTCAATGTGATCATCCACTTCGACGTCATCGATTTGTTCTTTTGCTTCAAAAAGCAAAATTTCCTGATCTGGTAATTGCA
Organism: Glaciimonas sp. GG7; assembly: GCF_052976905.1. NCBI lineage: Bacteria > Pseudomonadati > Pseudomonadota > Betaproteobacteria > Burkholderiales > Oxalobacteraceae > Glaciimonas > Glaciimonas sp. GG7. The sequence continues at coordinate 3,929 of NZ_JBRIIQ010000035.1, forward strand.
GGCCCGCTTCATCAGGCACAACGTGCCAGCGACGAAACGATTCGAACTCACCAGTTTCACGATCGATCGATACACGAATATCAACATCACCTTCATACCGTTTCTTGGTTGCCTGACCAAGTGCATGCTCGAGCGCGCCGAACACTACGTCTCGGTCGACGTTTTTTTCATGCGCGAGCGCATCGACCAACAATAAAATTTCGCGACTCATGCTTTGCGACTCCTAAAATTCACCTGCGGCACCAAGCGTGCCTTTTCGACATCAGCGAATGTAAAATCCAGCACCGCTGACGACCCATCGTTTGCTTCAAATTCCAATTTCAGATTATCGCCATCGGGCACCTGCAAAATACCCTGAAACGTTTTTCGATGCGCAGGACCCGGCATCGGCAAACGCAACTTGATAATCACTTCGTTACCCGCAAAGCGCACATAATCTGCATATTTTTTTAAGGGACGATCCAAGCCCGGTGATGACACTTCAAGCCGCTCGTACACCACATTTTCGACCGTCAAGACATGCAGCAACTGATGTGTCACTTTTTCGCAATCTTCAACAGTGATGTTCCCTTGTTCGGCATTTTCGGGGGTAACGTCGATAAAAACGCGCAATAAGCCACCTGCGGCTTTCTCGAGCTCTACCAACTCATAGTCCATGCCTACAACAGTTTTTTCGATCAGTTCCAGCACCTGCAAGGCGACTCTCCATTAAATAGCTACGCATTTCATCGCCCGAAAAAACCTGCAACAAATGTTTAGCAAAAAAAAAATGGGCATCAGCCCATCTTCTTATTACTTATTATTTGATGCTGTCTTTCACGACGACAATTGCGAAATGACTTTTGTTAACTTATAAAGTATAAGCTATCGGCATGGTTTCCGCAATGCGGAAACCATTTTTTCTTGTTATCGTCAATTTTAAAAAGATAAATAAAAATTATCAAATGATAATTTTTAAAATCCAAGCCAACAATATTTAAACGCGCAATCACGTATTTAAATACCTGAACAAATCAACGACATCCTTACCGTGGACGTCTGCGTGGTGAACCCGGAGTTCCCTGACCTTGATGGCCGCCAACTGGTGCTCTACCGCCTGCACGAACGGGACGCGCATTGTTGTTATTACGTCGCTGCCCGGCATCAGGAAAACCGAGTGCAGTTTGCAAAGGATCGGGCTGACGACTACGCTGCTGCCCCTGAGGGCGCCCACCTTGACCACCCTGGCCCTGCCCTTGGTATCCTTGCGTCTGATTCGGACCTCGCCCCTGATTCTGACGCGACTGTCCGTAACCCTGCCCTGGCCCTTTATTAAAACCTTGACCCGGATTTTGTGGACTGCTACTAGCGCGATTACCATTTGGCTCGCGATCACGCTCCCTTGCATCATCGCGCCCCTTGTTACCACCAGCACTAGGCGCTGCTATTTTTTCCAACCCATTAGCAGCCATCATTGCTCGTACAGCATTCTCATCCAACTCTTCCCAGCGACCGCGTTTCAGGCCACGCGGCAATGTCATTGCTCCGTAACGCGTACGAATCAAACGGGAAACAGTCAGGCCGATTGCCTCGAACATACGGCGCACTTCGCGATTACGACCTTCACCGATCGTCACGCGGTACCATTTATTGATACCCTCGCCGCCGCCGTCTGCGATCTTTGAAAATTGCGCAGTGCCGTCGTCCAGTTCAACGCCAGCCAACAATTTTTGGCGCATCCCCTGCTCCAACTCACCAAGTGTACGCACCGCATACTCACGATCAATGTTGTAACGCGGATGCATCAGCTTATTAGCCAGATCGCCGGAGGTTGTGAACAGCAGCAATCCTTCGGTATTAAAGTCGAGACGACCAACGGCCAACCATTTGGCAGCCTTCATATTTGGCAAACGATCAAATACCGATGGGCGACCATCCGGATCGTTATGGCTAACAATTTCGCCTGAAGGCTTGTGATAAACCAATACCCGTGGTGGACGCTTCGACACTTTGCGTTGTAACAATTTGCCGTTAATGCGTACCTGATCGCTCGGCAAAATGCGCTGACCGATATGGGCCGGCTCACCATTGACCGAGACACGACCGGCAATAATCAACTCTTCCATGTCACGGCGCGAACCCAATCCAACCTCTGCCAACACTTTATGCAATTTCGGCGCATCGTCTTCAGCCGTCAGATCGCGACGCACATTTTTTTGTGGCGCATTCCGACCGGCACGTTCAGTGGCTTCATCCTCGGTCACCAAGTCATCGAAATCTTCTGATGTCACAAACGAGAACACCTCATCGGCATCGGCGACACGCGGAGCACCTTGGGTTTTCTGACCCGGGCGACCTTGCTGGTTATGCGGTTTTTTAGCCTGCTGACGATCACGCGAATTCGTATTGTTGAGACTATTACCGTTATGACCGTCACGGCCCGGCGTCCGCCCTTCGCTACGACCGCCTGTACGTGCATTGCGTTCATTGCGCGGCGCACTCGCAGGAACCGCTCCAGTATCGGTATTGCCATTCGACTCAGATGGTGCAGGAGCATCAAGCGACACCACTTGCGACGAATCAACCGCTGGCTTTTGCGCAGCAAGTTCTTGCGCACGCGCAGCACGATTAGTACGTAATGCACGGGGGCCGCGGACACCACGTCGAACCGGCTTCTCTACAGAATTAGCATCACCAGATGAAACTGCCTCCAATGGTACAAACACCGGCGCTTCTGCAACGACATCAGTTACCGGCAATTTCTTTACCGCTGGTTTTCTGGGCCGCTTAGCTGGAACAACAGTTTCAGCTGAGACTTCGGCTACAAGCTCTTTTGCCACAGGCTTTTTGCGTGGAGCACGCTTTACCGGGGACTCAGAAGCGTTGGAGTCGCTAACACTCGCCTCTACCGCCAATGGCGCATCAACAGAGGCTTTACGCGCTCTTGGCTTTTTGGCCGGCTTCGACTCAGGGGTGTTTGCAGCAGCGTCGACTATCGGCGCGTCATTGGAACTAGGAGGATTCATTATTCAGATGGTAGTTGTGCAGACCGGGCTCGATAATCATCAGCTGACTCAAGCGGTGGGTCGTTGGTAAAAACTTCATTAGGTGCAACTGATGTTTCAGTCGGCTGTACGGGCGCAAGTTCATCGGTAATGACTGCCATGTCGCCCAGCTGTTCAGGAGTTGCTTCTGGTGTTTCTGTGGTTGCCGAACTCACTGCAACCTCTCGGCTCGCAGCCAGACTTGCCTCAAGATCCGCTTCCAACGCTTGTAACTCAAGCAATGTACCTTCCTGCATATCATTCTTAGCGACTTGCTGTAACGGCGGCAACTGATCCAAAGATGTCAGGCTAAGATCATCCAAAAACTGCTTGGTTGTAGCAAATAATCCAGGCCGCCCAGGCACATCACGGTAACCGATGGCTTCAATCCAGCCGCGCTCTTCGAGCATCTTGACTGTCTGCGAATTGACCGTTACGCCGCGAATTTCTTCTATATCACCACGGGTCACAGGCTGACGATAGGCAATAATAGCGAGAGTTTCAAGGGCTGCACGTGAATATTTCGGTGGTTTTTCCGGATTCATGCGCTCCAGATACATTTTCATCTCAGGCCGACTTTGAAAACGCCAGCCAGTGGAGAGAGAAACAACCTCAATTCCCTTATCCGACCAATCGTTGCGCAATTCTTCCAGCATCAATTTGATCGCATATGAGTCAAATTCACCATCAATGTCATCATGCACCGAATAGAGTTTTTTCAGGTCGTTAATCGACAATGGCTCATGAGCACAGAGTAGCGCTGTTTCGAGGACTTTCTTCGCCTCAACAATATCCATGTACGACGTATTTTAAAATTTTATTAACAATATGCGGAAAAGTAGGTTCGGTGGCGACAATGTGTCGCCTGCGACCGGATCAAATTGAAACGCGTTGATACTGCCGTCCGACGCTCAGGAGGTACAAAATTGGGCGGGACAAGAAGGCTTGACGGTGAGGCGAAGTTACCACTTGCATACGTCAGCCATCTCTTTTCTTTCGAGGATAGTAAGCGATTTAGGAATCAGCCTGCCTATTTTGCAAAAGATATTGCCCTGATTCTAACACAAGCTTTTGTGCGAGCATGCATTGAATTTTGATGTTGTTAGTTAGCCCTGCTTGCTACGATCGCACTTCAAAGTGCCCGTTCACTCGCAGAGACTGCATAGCGTACTGACCGTACTGACGTTGAATCAACTTCCCCGATAAGTCGAATACGACCACGGCGACACGACCAAAGGCACGTGATAACTCTGTTCCGCATTCGCAATCCCGAACGCCAGGATGACCTGATCAACGAAACGCGGCGTCGGCACGTTCACGCCTTCAGCAGCAAAATAATCCCCGGCAGCAAACACCAGCTCATATTGCCCCACCTGCATTTCCGCTCCTTGCAGCAAGGGCGCATCGCAACGGCCATCGGTATTTGTCACGACATTTTTCAACAGCGTTTTGCCATTCGCATTCACGGCATACAGCGCAATGTGCACGCCAACGCCCGGTTTTCCCTGCGTGATGTCCAATACGTGCGTACTTAACTTCCCCATTATTTTTCCTTATATCGGTTCAAGAGTGATAGGACTTACGCAAAATCGTTCCAGCAAGGCAAACTTTTGATGCCAGTACGAACCGTACGGCTAGGCGGGCGTAACGCTGCTGAGGCGATTTTGCGTAAGTCCTAAGTGAATTATCTATCCTGATCAAATCATATACCCCAGAATGGTGGTCAATATACTATCGCGCATATATTAATCATGAGCTCAGGCTACATAATTGCATCCATTGTCATACTTGGCTTTGCCAATATTTTGCAGATTACGTTAATCAAATAAGAGTATAAAAATACATGCCTATGTCAAATACCCCCAGCACTTACCCCCGCGATCTGATCGGCTACGGCCGCACGCCGCCCCATCCACAATGGCCCGGTCAAGCCCGAATAGCCCTGCAATTTGTCCTCAATTACGAAGAAGGCAGCGAAAACTGCGTCCTCGACGGCGACGCCGGCTCCGAAACATTCCTCTCTGAAATCATCGGCGCGCAAAGTTTCCCGGCCCGTCACATGAGCATGGAATCGCTCTACGAATACGGCTCCCGCGCTGGTCTATGGCGCTTGCTGCGCATGTTTGAAGACCGCAAATTGCCATTAACGATTTTTGGTGTAGCCCGCGCCCTACAGCGCAACCCCGAAGCCACCGCCGCCTTTGGGCAACTCGGCCACGAAATTGCCTGTCACGGCCTGCGCTGGATCAGTTACCAAAACATCGATGAAGCCACCGAACGCGCGCATATCGCTGAAGCCGTCGCCGTCATCAAAGAACTCACCGGCAGCGCCCCGCTCGGCTGGTACACCGGGCGCGACTCACCCAACACGCGCAGACTCGTCATGGAACACGGCGGCTTTAGCTACGATTCCGACAACTACGGCGACGATCTCCCGTTCTGGGAGCAAGTCAGCATCAACGATCCAGGCGCGCCGAACGGCACCACCACCACACCGCAACTCATCGTCCCGTATACCTTAGATACCAACGATATGCGCTTCGCCGCACCGCAGGGATTTAACTCCGGCACGCAGTTTTTCGATTATCTTAAAGACGCCTTCGACGTGCTCTATCAAGAAGGCGACCCGCAAGGCCTGAATCAGCCCAAGATGCTCTCCGTCGGCCTGCATTGCCGCATGGTCGGTCGTCCGGCCCGCGCCGCAGCGTTGGCGCGCTTCCTCGACTATGTGCAATCCCACGATAAAGTCTGGATTGCGCGCCGTATCGATATCGCAGACCACTGGCGCACAACACATCCATTTTGATTCGTTCATTAAAAAAACGCACAGCGAAAACTGTGCGTTTTTTTATATTAAACAAGCAACTTTACACAAACTCCCCAATCTTCCCGACCACAGCATCCCGCACCGATCCGCTCACCACAAACGACTGTGCCATCAAAATATCGCCATGGAACCAACGGTCCCCATCCAGACAAGCCGGAATCTGACGGCGGATTTCATCGTAAGCAGCCTGCGTACCCTGCCCCAGCACAAAGTCCGGCAACAAATCCTCCGTCATCGTCAACGCCTGCGCCGCCAACAACATTTCGACACCAATGATGTATTGCGTATTAGCAACCACAGTGGCCGCCTTGCGTGCGCACCAGGTTGAGTTGGAAACGTGATCTTCGCTATTACCCTTGGCCGGAATGCTATCGACGCTACCCGGCATGCACAGTGTACGGTTTTCCATCACCAGCGAACTCAAGGAACATTGCACCACCGGATAACCGGTATTGACCCCGCGCACGCCGCTCATCAGATTGCGTGGCAAACCCCATGACAAGGTCGGATCGATCAAACGCGCCACGCGTCGCTCGCAAATACTGCCCAGATCCGTGATCGCCATCGCCATCAAATCCATCGCCTGCGCCAGATATTGACCGTGGAAATTACCGCCGGAAATGATCTCAAAGCCGCCGCCATCCTTGCCGAAAATCAACGGATTATCGGTCGCCGAATTGATCTCCTTATCAACAATATTGTCGATATAGTCCAGCGCATCAAACACCGGTCCATACACCTGCGGCGCACAGCGCAATGAATACACATCCTGAATCCGGGCCGAATAAGGAATATCGGTCCGACGCGTCTCTTCCGGAAACTGCACCGAGCGCGCCTCGTGCGTAGTCCGGGTCGAACCCTTGAGCAACTTACGCACCACCGCCGCCGTTTTGATCTGACCAGCATGCGGACGCGCTTGCTGAATCCGTGGATCAAAGGCCGCCATCTCAGCGCGCATCGCCTCCAGCGTCAAACCCAGCGACAAACAAGCGTCCGTCAGCAAATTACGCGCATCGTGCGCTACCAACACCGCAACAGCCAGCGACGCCGTACAACCATTAATCAAGGCCGACGCATCTTTAGCCTGCAAATCAAACTTCACCGGCCCCAGGCCCGCCTTCACAATCGCCTCAGGCGCACGCATGCGCTGACCCTGATACATCACTTCAGCCTCATCAAATCCCGCAATCGCCGCCGCCAGATACGACAACGGCGCCAGGTCGCCAGACGCGCCGACAGAGCCTTTTTGCGGCATGATCGGATGTATCCCGGCGTTCAAAAACGCCAGCAAACGATCCACCACCTCAACCCGCGGGGCCGAATAATTACTCGCAAAAGCATTCGCCCGCAGCAACATCGTGGCGCGGCTGACTTCTTCCGAAAACGGCTCGCCTATTCCGGCGCAATGGGCCTTGATCAATTGGGTCTGAAATAGCGCGATGTGCTCAACCTTGATCCGTGTGTCTTTGAGCAAACCCACGCCGGTATTAAAGCTGTACATCATCGGCGCATCGTCATGCATCCAGGTCGCTTCGATATAGTCGCGACTTTCTTTCAAAGCAGCGCGAGACGACTGCGCCAACGTGACCGGCAAATGAGGAGCACGGGCCACGCTGACAACTTGCGCTGCGGTCAGGGTGAAGCCGTCAATGGTGAGCATAGTCATAGTAACTTTCAAAAATAGGTGTATTTCAGGGCGCAAAAAAGCGACAGGAAGCCAGCGACGTCACCGTCGCTGTTGTCCTGATTTTTACGCTATTGAATTAATTGCTAAGAGAGCGGGAGGCTACTGGAAATTACTTAGCACCCGCCTGATACCACGCACCGATCAGTGCGCGTTCATCGTCAGTAATCTTGGTCATATTCGCCAGCGGCATGGCTTTCAACTGCACCGCTTGCTGATAAATCCTGAACGCATTTTGACGAATCATATCCGGCGACTCCAGCATCACCCCGGCAGGCGCAGAAGCAAAGCCCGGCTGTGTTGGTTTTGCCGCATGGCACTCGACGCAACGCGCCGTAATAATCGACTGTATATGTTCCATATCGGCCACCGGCGCATTCGACGCAACTGCAGCATTGACCGCCCCATCAACCACCGCAGGAGCTTTGATCGGACGCGGCGCAATCGCCACCGCCACCGCAATCAACAACGCCAGACCCGCCGCCGGATAACCCCACGAAACCCGCCCCGCATGGCGCAGATTAAAGAAGTGACGGATCAACACGCCAGCGGCAATAATCGCCGCCAATATCAGCCAGTTATACGCATGGCTATACGTCATCGCATAATGGTTACTGATCATGATGAACAGCACCGGCAACGTGAAATAGTTATTGTGGACGCTGCGCTGTTTCGCTTTTTTGCCATACATTGGATCAGGCGATTTGCCCAAACGCATGGCTTCGACCAACTTGCGCTGCCCCGGAATAATCACCATCAGCACATTGCCCACCATCATCGTGCCGATCATTGCACCAACGTGTATATACGCGGCACGACCGCTGAGCAAATGGCTCAACACATAGGCCGCTGCAACGATAAACAGATACATCACAATGCCGAACAAACCATTACGTTTGCCCAAGGGCGAACGGCACAGCAAATCGTAGAACGTCCAGCCAATGACCAAGGTGCCCAAGCCGACGCCGATGGCCTGCCATGCGCTCAGGTCAGCAACTTCTTTATTAATCATCATCGCCGAAGCGTTGAAATAATAAACAATGAACAGCATCGCAAAGCCGCTCATCCAGGTGGCATAAGCCTCCCATTTAAACCAATGCAATTCTTGCGGCAACTCCGCGGGAGCCACCAGATATTTTTGCGGGTTATAAAAGCCACCGCCATGCACCGCCCACAACTCGCCAGAGACGCCTTTATTGGCCAGATCAGAACCCGGCTTGGGTGGACGGATCGAATTATCGAGCCAGACGAAATAAAAGGACGCGCCGATCCACGCAATCCCGGTAATCAAATGCAGCCAGCGCACCAGCAAATTGAGCCATTCGACTCCGTACGATACTAAGATTGAATCCATTGTCATCCTCAACTTTTTACGCTCGTCTGCCACTGCGGGCACTGCAAACGAGAGAGGGCCACCCCCTCAAAACCAGGCCGCGAACTTGATCATTACCAAATAATGACCAGCTCCGCTACGACCGCTATGACTTACGTTTGCTTGCTTATTTGCCACTTCCTGCACTGTACGTGCACTTCCCGCTAACGCAGTCACTTTCTTTTGCCCGAAGCGGCACTGCAAATCCAAGTGCGGCAACCGCGCAACACTCAGACACAATCCACCTCGGATTGATGGAAGATAAACGTGTTTGCCTTTAAAAGTAGTTTATTTGACGTATATTTAACATACGTATATCGATATACAAACCGGACTAAAACAACACAAATAATAAATAAACAGCGCCAGACAAATTGCTTGTATTGCATAAACACAATGACACGAGCAAATTGCAGGCCATCATCTGGAGACACCATGTCCAAACTTCCCGACCATCTCGACATTCACCTCATCCGCATCCTCCATCTATTACTCGTCGAAAAAAACGTCTCCCGCGTCGCGCTCAAGCTCAATCAGCCGCAACCATCGATTTCCGCCTCACTACGCAAATTGCGCGAACTAACGGGCGACCCGCTCTTAGTGCGCGGTGCACGCGGCATGGTCCCCACTCAGCACGGCGAAAGCCTGCTCAAACCCGCCAAACGCATACTCGACGAGACCGAACGCCTGTTCGTCCACAAGACCGCCTTTGTCCCACAAGAAGAAGCGCGCACCTTCCACATCGCCGCGCCCGATTACATGAACACGCCCTTCTTTCTCGAACTTGTCGCCAGAATGCGCAAAGACTCACCAAAAAGTCGCATCGTCATCCACGCACTAGGGCCAGAAACCGATTACGTGCGCCTGCTCTCAGACGGCGACCTCGATCTGGTCATCGCCAACTGGGACGAACCGCCCCAACATTTACATTTATCCAAACTATTCGACGACCCCATCGTCTGCCTGATGCGCGCCGACAGCGCCTACGCCAAACGCACCGCGCCCGACGCCATGACGGTGGAAGACTATCTGAGCCTGCCGCACCTTGCCCCCTGGCAAGTCCTGCCCGGCTACCACGGCATCATCGACGCCTTTCTCGACCGCCAAAACATGCGCCGCAACGTCGTGGTCGAATCCGCCTATTTCGGCATGCTCCCTTATATGGCGGCACAAACCGATCTGGTCCTCACCACAGGCCGCCAATTCGCCCAGTTTTATGAAAAAAACCTCGCCCTAAAAAGCTTTACATTGCCGATCAAATTCCCGCCGATGCGGTTTTATCAGCTCTGGCACGAGCGCGTCATCAGGCAACCGAACATAAATGGCTGCGCGAACAAATCAGTCAGATCGCCAAAGCCATGATCATCAAATAAACATGCTGCTTATATGCAAATATCGCAATCAACTATCAGCCCAGACATATAACGTTCTCCACGGATGCCTATAGTATCGGCCATGACAATATCTACTTAGCCCAATTGGGCTGGCGTAAATCTTGCTCACCCTATATTTATAAACAATAAAATAATTCTAAAAAATTCCCGGAGACAACCCACCATGAACACCACCATCGACCCCGTCGACGAAAAACTACCCATCACCAAACTCACCGCACTCGGCATGCAGCACGTACTCGTCATGTACGCCGGTGCGATTGCGGTCCCGCTGATTGTTGGCGGCGCGCTCCATCTGTCCAAAACCGATGTCGCCTTTCTGATTAGCGCCGATCTGTTTTGTTGCGGACTCGTCACCCTCATCCAAAGCCTCGGCTTCTGGAAATTTGGTATCAAAATGCCCGTCATGATGGGCGTCACCTTCGCCGCCGTCGGACCGATGGTCGCCATGGCAGGCAATCCTGATTTAACGATCGTGCACATTTACGGCGCGGTGATTGTCTCCGGGATTTTCTGCATGCTCGCCGCCCCCTACATGAGCCGGATGATGCGATTTTTCCCGCCCGTCGTAACAGGCACCGTCATTACCGTCATCGGCATTTCGCTCATGGGCATCGGCATTAATTGGGCCGCAGGCGGTCAGCCGGTGATCGGCAAACTGGTAGATGGCGTGTTCACCAAAATGCCCAACCCCGATTACGGATCACCGACCAGCCTTGGGATTGCCCTGCTGGTCTTAATCTCGATTTTGCTCATCACCAAATATCTCAAAGGCTTTATTGCCAATATTTCGGTCTTGATCGGCATGGTCATCGGCTTTTTAATCGCCTTATCGATGGGAAAAATCAGTTTTATCGGTCTTGGCGACGCCGACTGGTTTGCCTTCATCCGTCCCTTTCATTACGGCTGGCCACAGTTCGATCTCGGCTCCATCATCAGCCTGTGCTTAGTCATGATCGTGACCATGATTGAATCGACCGGGATGTTTATTGCACTGGGCGAAATCGTCGGCAAAGACATCGACGACCAAACACTGGCGCGTGGCTTGCGCGTCGATGGTCTGGGTTCGCTCATCGGCGGTATCTTCAACACCTTCCCTTACACCTCGTTCTCGCAAAACATCGGTCTCGTCGGCGTCACCGGCGTGCGCAGCCGCTATGTCTGCGCCGCTGCTGGCGTGATTCTGATGGCGTTTGGCCTGTTCCCTAAAATGGCCAGCGTCGCCGCATCGATCCCGCAATTCGTACTCGGCGGCGCTGGCCTGGTGATGTTTGGCATGGTCGCGGCGACCGGCATCAAAATCCTCGCAAAAGTCGATTTTGTCCACAACCGCAATAATCTTTTCATCGTCGCCGTCAGCATCGGAATGGGCATGATTCCCCTCGTTGCGCCGACTTTCTTTAACCAAATGCCCACCTTTTTAACGACCATTTTGCACAGCGGCATCTTGCTGGCGTCCGCGATGGCCGTCTTACTCAATCTGTTCTTCAATGGTGCAGGCAGCAAAGACCACGCGCGTGCATACGCCGTTGCCGCCGCGCAAAGTTCAGACCATTAATGTATGAGCGGGTCCCACCCGTCAATATTTACGCAAAGGATCAGGCGAGTGGGACTCGCCGACGAACAGATGACCACTCTGGACCAACTCAACGGCTGCGACGCCCACGCTTTCACAGCGACCCTCAACGGCATTTACGAACATTCGCCATGGATCCCTGAACGCGCCGCGCAACAGCGCCCGTTTGTCAACATCACCGCCCTCAAGTTGGCGCTGCAAGATATCGTGCGCAACGCCACACACGACGAACAACTCGGCCTGATCCGCGCCCACCCCGAGCTGGCAGGCAAAGCCGCCATCTCCGGCACGCTCACCGCAGAATCCACCGGCGAACAAGCCAAAGCCGGCCTCAACAATTGCAGCCCGGAAGAGTTCGCCACCCTGCAACAATTAAACGCCGCCTACAACGCCAAATTCGCCTTCCCCTTCATCCTCGCCGTCAAGGGCGCCGACGGTCAGGGTTTATCGCGCACCGCCATCATCGCCGCCTTCAGCCGTCGCCTGAAAAATCAGGTCGCCGACGAGCAAGCCGAAGCGCTGCGCCAAATCGGCAGAATCGCCGAAATGCGCACCAATGATCTGCTCGGGACCACGCCGCAATTAGGCGCGACCATCATGCAATGGGCCGAAACAATCGGTGCCTGGAGCGACGACGACGGTGTCCTCACCTGCGCCTACATGACCGACGCCCACCGCCGCACCGCCGCCCAAATCGCCGACTGGATGCGCGCCGCTGGCATGCAAGCCGAGATCGACGCCGTCGGCAACGTTGTCGGCCGCTATCTGTCGGACAACCCCAACGCAAAAACCCTGATCACCGGCTCGCACTACGACACCGTGCGCAACGGCGGCAAATACGATGGCCGCGAAGGTATTTTGCTACCGATCGCTATCATCAAACATCTCAACGAACGCGGCGAAAAACTGCCCTTCCATTTGGAAGTCATCGGCTTCTCAGAAGAAGAAGGCGTGCGCTTCAAAAGTACCTTTCTAGGCAGCAACGCCGTCATCGGCCAGTTCGATATGAACTTGCTAGACAATCTCGACCGCGATGGTGTGAGCATGCGTACAGCACTACAAAACGCCGGGCACGATCCGGCCATGATTCCATCGCTGGCACGCAATCCCGCTGATGTACTCGGCTACGTCGAAGTCCATATCGAGCAAGGCCCGGTGCTGCTGCAACACGATTTACCGGTCGGCATCGTCACCTCGATTGCAGGTAGTTGCCGCTACATGGTGCAGCTCAAAGGCGTTGCCAGCCACTCCGGCACGACGCCCATGACCATGCGCAAAGACGCCGCCACCGCTGCCGCCGAAATGATTCTCTACGTCGAACAACGCTGTGCGCAAGATCAGCAAGCCTCGCTAGTCGGCACTGTCGGCCAGCTACAAGTCCCCAACGGCTCCACCAACGTCATTCCCGGCGCGTGCGTTTTCTCGCTCGATATCCGCGCCGCCGATGACGCTATCCGGGATGCCGCCGTTAATGACGTACTGGCTTTTATCGAATCCGTTTGCCAGCGTCGCACCGTTGAAAGCAACGTCGAAAAAATGGTCTCCGCCCCTGCTGTGCCGTGCGCACCGTGGCTGATGGCACAACTCACCGCCGCCACAGAACGCGCTGGCGTGCGCCCGTTCACACTCGCCTCGGGCGCAGGTCACGATGCCATGGCAATGGCTAAAGCCACCGACGTCGCCATGTTGTTCACCCGTTGCGGCAATGGCGGTATCAGCCACAATCCATTGGAAACAATGACCGCCGACGACGCCGAAGTCTCCGCGCAAATCTTGCTGGATTTCCTGCGCAACTTTGTTCCAAAGTCCTGAACCAGAGCCGGAGGGTTGATATTTGACGTAAAACAACACTCCCCCGTTCGGACTGAGTAGGCACGCAGTGCCGTATCGAAGACGTACAAACGCATGCGTATACTTCGATACGCCCTCCAGGCTACTAAGTACAAACGGGGGAGGTTAACAATTCAAACATCACCCCCCTTAGTGATTCGACCAGAATTACCTTCCTCCCCATCAAAATGTCCAAAACTCTCCTCATCAAAAACGCCCGCGTCCTCGTCACAATGAACGCGCAGCGAGAAGAAATCGCCAACGGTGCAGTCTTCATCCGCGACAACATCATCGAACAAGTCGGCTCCAGCACCAACTTGCCGCACAGCGCCGACGAAGTCATCGACGCCAGCGATCACGTCGTCATCCCCGGTCTGGTCAACACCCATCACCACATGTATCAAAGCCTGACCCGGGTGATTCCGGCGGCGCAAAACGGCGAGCTATTCAACTGGCTCACCAATCTGTATCCGATCTGGGCCAATCTCACGCCCGAAATGATCAAAGTCTCGACCCTCACCGCGATGGCTGAACTGATCCTCTCCGGCTGCACCACCAGCAGCGACCATCTCTACATTTACCCCAACGGCTGCAAGCTCGACGACAGCATCGAAGCCGCCCAACAGATCGGCATGCGCTTCCACGCCGCACGCGGCTCCATGAGCGTCGGCCAGTCCAAAGGCGGCCTGCCGCCCGACTGCGTAGTCGAAGACGAAAACGCCATCCTGAAAGACACCCAGCGCTTAATCGAGACCTACCACGACGCCCAACGTCACGCCATGCAACGCATCGTCGTCGCACCCTGCTCACCGTTCTCAGTCTCACGCGACTTAATGCGCGAATCCGCCGTCTTAGCCCGTCAGCACGGCGTATCCCTGCACACCCATCTGGCCGAAAACGCCAACGACATCGCCTACAGTCGTGAGAAATTCAACATGACGCCCGCCGAATACGCCGAAGACTGCGGCTGGGTCGGGCACGACGTCTGGCACGCCCACTGCGTCCAGCTCGATGACGACGGTATTTATATGTTTGGCCGCACTGGCACCGGCATTGCCCACTGCCCCTGCTCCAACATGCGCCTGGCCTCCGGGATTGCACCGATCCGCAAAATGATCACCGCCGGTGTCAACGTCGGCATCGGCGTAGACGGCTCCGCCTCCAACGACGGTGCGCACATGCTAGGCGAAGTCCGTCAGGCCATGCTGCTGCAACGCGTCGGCTTCGGCCCCGACGCCATGACTGCGCGGCAAGCGCTGGAAATGGCAACGCTAGGCGGCGCAAAAGTCTTGAACCGCGACGATATTGGCGCGCTCAGACCCGGCATGTCAGCTGATCTGGTGATGTTTGATTTGAATCAGGTTCGGTTTGCTGGTGCCTGGCACGACCCGGTCGCCGCGCTGGTTTTCTGCACCCCGTCGGATGTGGCCTACAGCATCATTAATGGGCGGGTTGTTGTGCGTAAAGGGCAATTGACTACAGTGGATCTGGGCAATGTGCTGGAGCGGCACAACACATTGGCACACTCTCTGGCAGAAGCGGCGCGCTAATTTACCTCACAGGCAACAAATGTATTTCTTGTAAAATCACGCGTTTTACGAGAATGCATTACTAACTACGGAGTTGCCAAATGAATGAAGCGGTCGAGCTGGAATACGTAGGATTTTGGGCCAGAGTCTGGGCCAGTATTATCGATACGGTGTTGATGATGCTGGTTATTTTTCCAATATTGTTCGCCGTCTACGGACGGGAACATATGTCATCTGGCCTAGAGCTCACCGGGTGGGCAGACATCATCTTTACCTACCTCCTGCCTGCCGCTATCGTGATCGCGTTCTGGAGAGCTAAAAAAGCGACACCGGGGAAAATGGCCATCGGTGCCACCATCGTCGATGCCAGGACCGGCGAGCTGCCGAGCGTTATGCAGTGCGTCATTCGCTATCTTGGCTATTTCGTGTCGACAATTCCTTTTGGTCTCGGCCTGATCTGGGTAGGGATCGATAAGCGTAAGCGCGGATGGCACGACATGATTGCCGGCACCGTTGTTGTACGACGCAAGAATAGAGGCACTGAGCCGGTCATATTTGGCGGGTAACGATCAATGTTGCAACCGTATTTCCGAGAAAAATCTCGATCTTTACCATTTGACACAAAGTAAAGATTTTAGTATCTTTACCTTTATCATCAAAGTAAAGAGGTACAACATGTCAATCTTGAGTCTGAAACGCCAGGTCACACTGCCAAAAGAGCTTTGTGATCGGTTATTCGTAATACCGGGCGATGATCTTACGTTCCTTGAACACCAAGGGCGGATCACGATTATCAAAAAAATTAAAGGCAGCAGCGACGGTGCGCTGCGTCATCTGAAAGGTAACGCCAAATATTCCGATAGCGAATCATTGCAAGATACGCTGGCGAAAAAACATGACGTTCACCCTGCCAAAAAGCATGCCGCATGATTGCAGTCGATACCAATGTTCTATTACGTCGCCTGCTCGGCGATGACCTCAGCCAGGCAGCAAAAGCGCGCAAGCTCTTCGATCAGGCCGAGCAGATTTTGATTACCGATATTGTGCTGGCAGAGACCATCTGGACGCTCAAAGGCAAGCGGTATAAGGCATCGAAAGAAGACATTGCCACAGTCATCATGGGATTGTTGGAGGAGCCCAATGTCGTCTTTGAGAGCCAACAAGCGGTATGGTCAGCTCTCAATGACTACCTCAACGCACCCGTAATCAAAACGCCCGATGGCATGCGAACAGCCGATCTGCCGGATGCCTTAGTCGTCAACAAGGCAAAAGCGACGATGGTGCAATGGGGCGCGACCTATGAGGCCACATATACATTCGATCTGGCAGCACAGGCGCTGGCTGGCGCGAAAGCGCTTTGATCTTCAGAACGCATAGAGCCCGTCAAACTCCCCCCATACAGACAGTGCAACTAACCGAGTCCGTCCAAAATCCGTCCGACTTGCGTATGAAGGCGCACCACCCGTACCCACGCCTGCGGCTATACCAGGCCGATGTCATCCATATAATTCTAGAAACGGCAGTTGACCGCGTCGGTTACGTCGATAACACCTGATCCAAGCAGACTAAGCTGACCAAATGCAGCGCGCCATTCGCCACATGCGCAATCACCTTGTTACCACTCCACAAGACGGCAATATCGATCGCGCAGAAGTTTAATGAAATGCCTTTCACTGAAACTGCGAACCCTATATATTCTTGCCTACTCCATTTTTAGCAGGTAAAACTTTGTTTTTTGACATCGATAGACGCCACTTTTTCAGACCCGTTGCCGGCAAGCACCGCAGTGTTGTCGTTGCCTGTGTCCACACACTGTATGAGCGCCTGCATGGCCCCAGCGCCGACTATGCGCAAAACCTGACACGCGACAGCCTGCGCGACTTGTTATTGCCAGTGGTCCACGAGGCCCGACAGTTGCTGGCGCTACAAGACGATGCCGCGACCGAAGACGCAAACTCAAACACAAACACAAGCATCATTCCCGACCATGCCGATGACCAGCAAAGCACCAGCGCCATCATTCGCGCCCTGCACGCTGACGGCTGGCTGGAAACCTTTGGTGAGCGCGCCGGTCTCGTCATCGCCTACCGCTTTTCACGCGCTGGCAAATTGTTCGCAGAAGCCTTTTGGTCGCTCAATCGGCGCAGCGCCCGCACCCGTCAGCGCAATGTGCGCAGTTGCCGCAACGCCCTCGACGCCGCTTGGCGCAACAACGACGCCTATGACCTGATCGACGCCTACGAATACGCAGAAAAAATCATCAGCGACCTCTCCGAAGGTGTGGACTATTTTCAGGAACTGGTCCGACGCCTGATGCTGGAAGCGGCGCAAACGCCGTGGGATAACTTCATGGAATTTCTCGACCGGTTCGAAAAAGAATTCAAGAAGCAACTCACCGCCGACAGCATCGAGCGCCATCGTCAGGCCATCCGAAGCTTGATTGCGCAGCTCCACAGTCTCGATGAGGACAGATCGCGCTCTCTCGAATGGCAACTCAACGACATCGCGCCCTGGGCCGAACAGGAACGGGTCGGCCTCTCTACCGTCGCATGGATGCTCGATCGCATCGAAGACATGGTCGAAGCTGCCTGCACCACCAAACATCCAGAGTTGATCAAGGCCATGAGCGTCTACATGCAACGCGCCGCAGGCATCGTGCAACAAGCGCTGATGCTGCGCGGCGGCCACACGCGCCAAGCCTATAGCGCCGCCATCGCCACGACTGCGAGCCTCAGTGGCGAGGCGCAAAACGCCTTTCTCAACCGCATCGGCGACGCCATCGCCCCCGCCGCCATACGGCTACTGGACCCGGCCAGCTTCAAGCTGCGCACCGTCTCCCAGCGCCGCAAAGCGCTCACCGTCACCGCGCAACCAAAAGTCTCGCGCGAGGCCCGCTTGATTGCCGCCATGTACCGTGCCGAAGCAGACGCCTTTGCCTTATCCAACGACGACATCGTGCACCGTATCCGTGCCGAATTACACTTGCGCGATCGACCGATTCGGCTCTCCACGCTACCGGCGGCCAACACCACCGATGTCCTCAACAATATGCAATTGGTCGAAGCCGTCCGTGGTGCGCGTGACGCCACCCTCAAGGTCACCAAACTGCCCACCAAATTGTGGAATGACTTCTACGCCGGTGATGACTATCAGATTGAGATTAAAAAATGACATTGCATGCAGCCTTAACTACCCAACTCAGCGAACACAACATCGCCCCGGAACGCTTCCGTGAAATCGTCGGGCGCCTGTTTTCAGTCGGCATCGTGGTGCGTGAAGAAGATGGCGTTGAACAACGTTTATACGACGATGCACGCCGCATCGAAGACTGCCTCAGAGACTATTTCCAACTCGGCGGTTTTCGTCTTGAGCACAATCTGAAGGGTGAATTTTTCCGCCTCTATGCACCCGGTGCCGACGTGCCCGGCTTGCAGGAAGACGGCATGGAACCCATCCCCGGATTGCGGGCGCGCTTGTCGCCCGACTTTGTCGCTGCTGCGCTGGCCTTACGTTTTCAGTATCAACAGGGATTGATCGAAGGCGGCAATCGGCTCACCGACGCCGGTGAAGTATTGATTCGCTTTGAAGAATTATCAGCCACTTTACAAACCCAGTTAAAGCGCACCTTACCGGCCAATGCCGTTGACCGGCAACGCCTGTTGGCTGACTTAAAACGCCATCGTTTAATTCGCCTCTCTGCCAATTTCAGCATGGATGACGAAGACGCCCTGCTGGCGATACGACCATTAATTCTCGGCATCATTAGCGATGACATGTTAGAGGCGGCATTGGACGCCGACGCCACCGATGCTGCTGATCCAGAACAATCATCGACGGCGCAAGAAGACCCGATTCCCCCCAACATGCTTGAAGACGAACAAGGATTTTCACTATGAAACTGGAAAAACTCATCCTGGTGAACTGGGGCGCATTAACCTCGCAAGAATACCCAATGGGCAATATGACGCTGCTGACCGGCCCCACCGGCTCCGGCAAGTCCACCATGCTCGACGCCTTGCAGACCGTCATGACGGCGGTGTATCAAAACATTTTTAGCTACAACCCCGGTCAGGACGAAACCAATCAGAGCGCACGTAACGGCAAAACCAAACGCACACTCTGGTCCTACATCGTCGGGGCCGAAGACAACCTGTTCGCACGGCCCAGCGCGCACGGCTATATCGCCGCCATCTTTTCCCCCAGCGAAGGCGAAGAAGGCAGCACCTTCACCGCGCTGGTGGGAGCTGCCGCCCGCGTTGACGGCACGGGCGAGTGCCGCAACGCCATTGGTGAACGCATGGCGCTACTCATCATCGATGACGTCGCCCTCAGCATCGACGACCTGACTTCACGTGAGTTAGACGGCGGCATGCAAGTCGTCGCTGTCGAAAAAATCGAACAGCATCTGGCCGCCAGATACCGCAACGTCAACAACCTGCGCGAGAACAAACACGAATATCTTTGTCAGTTATACGGCCGCTTTCGCGGTCTGAAATCCGTCTCTTTCGCCGAAGCGTCGGGCGCAGCCAAGGCCTGGAGTCAATCGATTGCGCACAAGCCCATCGGCAGCGTTGACGATCTGGTCAAGCGCCAGATCCTCGAACTTGACACCACCGACATGACCAAGCGTATCGGCGACATCAGCAAACTGATGCGGCAAGTCGGGGCCTTGCGCAAAGAAGGCGAACGCATCGAAGACAACCTGGCCCGACTCGATCATCTGGCCAAAACCGTCGCCGACACCACCCGCGCCCACGAACTGGCGAGCCAGTCGCAATTACTGGTTTCATCGCTAGCCTTGCGCGACAATCAGCGCCAACTCGAAGTAGCAACCGACGCCATCGACACGGTGCAAATAGCGCTAGAAAAAGAAAGCGCCATAGTCGATGCGCTAGAGAATGATCAGAAAGCCAAAAACCGTAGCCTGACCCAAATACAAGCGCAAATGCTCGGCATTCCTGCCGCCGCACAAAAGCAACGCCTGGAAGATCAGATCAGCGATAGCAACAACAAGATCAAAACCGTCTTTAAAACCCTGCAAAAAAATGCAGAGCTGGCCCAAAAACTCGATACCGCCGCACAGCACGCCGCAGGTATGCAGCTCCCCACCGAACAAAGCAAGCTCATCGACGCCGCAAGAGAAGTCGCTGCCGCCTTATCTGCAACCGGAAAACACGACGTTGCAGCGCTATTAGAAAACATCAGCGCGCTCGAAAAGATGGCTGAAATCGACACCCTCAAAGCGCTCCTGCTAGTCAACAATGCCCAAGGCGTCGATCAGGTATTGGCCCGATTACACGCCGCATTGGCAGGTGCCGAGCATAGCTTCATCGCCGCCCTCCAATCACAAATCGGGCTACTCGACGCCAGCACCAGCGCGGCCTTGAAACGCGAAAAAGACAGCGCCGCACGCAAAGCCAATCTGGCTCAGGGCGGTGCAGATTACCCGCCGCATATTCGTCACGCACTCAACCAATTCAGCGCAGAGCTGGGCGCAGCAAAGGTGCAAGTATTGTGCGATCTGGTCGAGCCGTTAAACACCGACTGGCAACCCGCCATTGAAGGCTATCTGGGCGGTGCACGCTTCAATCTCATCGTCGATCAAGAATGGGAAACCCGCGCTATCAATTTTGTGCGTCAGCGCAAACTGCGCACGCATGTGATTCAAGGCAGTTTATGCCTCAAGCATCTGAAAGCCGAACGCACGCCTGGCGACTCTATCGTCCATGAACTCAGCGCCGAGCATCCGATTGCCCACGCCTATTTGCACGAACAATACGGTCAGGTCCTCAAAGTAAAAGATGCCGAAACCTTGCGCCACACCCCACGCGGCATCACGCAAGACGGCAAAGGCAGCGGCTCGCGCACCATGTTCACGGCAGAAACCGACCATTTGGTATTCGGTCAGGAAGCCAAGCGTTTAGCCAGTCTGCGCGCAGAACAAGATCACGCAGAAGCCGAACAGGAGTTGACTCAACTGCGCCTGCAACTGCGCGAGTTGCAAGGCGCGCTGGCATTAATGGGCAAACTAGAATGCCCCTCCTTTACCGCCATCGCCGAGCTTGAACAAGCAGTGTCGAACATCGATGCTGCCCGTGGTGATGTCAGCCGTCTTGATTTAACGCAAGTGAGCAAACTCGAAGAAGAAGCCGAAGCCCTCAACCTTGAAATTGCCGGTCTGGAAGCGCATAAAAAAACCTGCAACAAAACCATAGGTGGCTACGATGCAAAGCTGCTGGCACTACAAAAAGAAGTCGCCGTTCTGACGACCGGAATGGCCGCCAGACAAGACGCCGTCGATGGCGACAGCGCCAAAATACGCGACCTCTGCATCGTCAACGCCGGCCTCTCTTTCACTGCAATGTCGGACCAAATCAATGCATGGGTAGCAGAGAAAAAATATTCCCCGCAACAAGCTTTAACGCAAAAAGATGCACAAAAATCGCGTACCTGGCAGATGTACAGCGACGTACGCAACGCCCTGGGCCTATATCACGCACACGCACGCATCGATGAACGTTTTGAAATCAGCGCCGCCGACGAAGCCCGCGACGGCGACTTTGCCCCTTTATATGCGCTAGTGGTCAAGCTACATGCCAGCGTGCGCGAACAATTAGCGCACCAACGCGGCATCGGCCTATACAAAAACGTCGAAAAACTCCGCACCGCCGAATCCTCCTTCAACGACGTCTTCACCAAACAATTCTGCTACGAGATACGCAACGCCATCGATACCGGCGTGAAGACGCTAAAGACGCTCAATATCGAACTCGACAAACTCAAATTCGGCACCGACAAATTCCGCATCGACTGGTCCGAATGGATACCGGAATTCAAAGCCTATTACGACTTCTTTTGCGCCACAGCCGAACTATCGGAAGCCAACGATTCCGCCAACCTGTTCGGTGCCTCAGAACTAAGTGCAGAGAACTGCGCCGTACGCGACCGTCTGGTCCAATTGCTATTGTCGGACGACGAAGAACGCGCCATCAAAGAACTACAACGCTTAGCCGATTACCGCAACTATCGACGCTACGAAATCTATAAAGAATCCGACACCGGCTCGCACATTCGCCTATCCGAATGGGGCACCGGCTCCGGCGGTCAATTAGAAACACCGGCCTACATCATCCACGCCGCCGTCGTCACCAACCGACTCAAACGGTTCGAAAAAGGTAGCAGTTTGCGACTATTGGTCAACGACGAATCATTCGCCAAAATGGACGAAGGCCGCGCCCGCGACGTATTGAAATTCCTGCGCGACAACCTCGGCATGCAACTGCTCTGCGCGATGCCGACCAAAC
Organism: Glaciimonas sp. GG7; assembly: GCF_052976905.1. NCBI lineage: Bacteria > Pseudomonadati > Pseudomonadota > Betaproteobacteria > Burkholderiales > Oxalobacteraceae > Glaciimonas > Glaciimonas sp. GG7. Next base: position 26,468 of record NZ_JBRIIQ010000035.1, read on the forward strand.
ATGCCGGGGCAATCAAACCAGAGTTTTCACGCGAATGGAGTTTTAGCCGTACTGAGGCCGAAGGCAATGGCGAAGTTGGTTTTGTGTCTGAAGCCGATGAACGCGAATTGCGCTCGGACAAACTGCGGGAGCTGTGGGAGTTGCGCCGGTCGCAGGTGCGGGAGCAGGCGCAGATGAAGTTTGAGATGGCGGAGTAAATACCGTAAATTGTTCACCAAAGAAGCGCTAATTAGCCTTGCGCCCTACCCGCTTCAAGCACCTATAGACCCGCCTCTACGGCGGGTCTATCTACTTCAGCATTTCCAGCGGCAAGTTGCATCAGCAAAGCCCCTCATTCATTACCCGTCCAACCTTGCGCGGTCGCTGCGCTGATTTGTTCAATGGTGGCGACTTTTGGGACCGGTCAGCGAGTAAGCCGACGAAACCTTCAATCGTTCCGGTAAGTTGTACGGCCTTGAATATGACCCGACCATCTGGCAGTAAATCGAGCTTGATCTGATCCCCGGGCTTGATGCCGAGGTGTTTCAGTACGTCTTTTCTAAACGTTACTTGCCCCCGTGCGGTAACGGTCAATATCGTCATGGCGATGTCCTCACAGTCTTTTGACAGATGAAAATGAAATGCAAATTTGGCTTACGTCCAATGTCTGCGCATCGGTTGAGCGAAAACCTTAAATGACAGGTAGCGCACAAAATTCCGCTACATGGATTCCGTAAAATAACGAGATCAGGAGATACACACTGTGCAAAGCATGAATATCTCACTACAAAACCCGCTCATGAGATTCGCAGAGCCACTTCTATGACTCCATGAGCAAATATTGATAGGAAGAAACAAGCTTGATACCTTTATTTTCTGTAGCTTCCAAGCTACAATCCCAAATAGAACTTTTTCGATATCAACGCGACGATGGGCGTGAGCCCTTCACAGAATGGCTAGATACCATACGCGACAAAGTCGCACAGACTCGCATACGGATGCGGTTGCGGCAGATACAAGCTGGCAACTTTGGCGATTGTGAAGCGGTTGGTGAAGGAGTCACAGAGTTACGTATTCATGTCGGTGCTGGGTATCGTGCGTACTTTGGACGGCATGGGAAATCGGTCGTGATCCTGCTTTGCGGCGGAGATAAACGTACGCAATCGTCTGATATCAAACAGGCCAAACTACTTTGGATGGAATGGAAACGGAGGCAATGATGAAAAATGTAAAAGGCGTGGTCTCGCATCACGAACGAGAAATCGCAGAACTGAGCGCGGATCGCGAATTGGCTGTCGAGTATTTAAAGGCGGCGATGGAGTCCCTGGACAATCCCGATAATCGTGCTGCTGGTTTGCTGGCGCTGCGTACCGTGGTTGAGGCTTATGGCGGACTTGCGGTGGTTGCCGCCGAAGCAGGCATCAGCCGTGAATCCTTGTACAGGACATTATCGCCAACAGGCAACCCGACGCTCAAAACGCTGATTGCAGTTCTCAAAACAGTCGGGCTGCGATTATCTGTTGAAGCAGAACATCACGCACACGTTTAAACACTGCATACTTCAATGAAAAACGACACCCCAGAGGTGTCGTTTTTCATTCGTCTCAACGATCAGCATATCCTTTTTATTGAGGAAATATTTCCGCCAATCGCAACAAATTAGTACTACCCGGCTGACCAAACGGCATCCCCGCCGTAATCGCAATCTGATCCCCGACTTCCGCAAAACCTTCCTTAAAGGTCGTCTCGCAAGCCGCCTTCACCATCTCGCTTTCATTATGTACCTGATCGCTAATAGTCGAATGCACACCCCACACCAACGCCAGCCGCCGCGCGGTTGTCAGCTTAGGCGTAATGCTCACGATAGGCGCAATCGGCCGCTCACGCGCAGCGCGCAAACTGGTGTGTCCTGAACTGGTATAGGTCACGGTCGCCTTCGCCCCCATGATCCGGGTCACGTCGCGCAACGCTGAACAAATTGCGTCGCCCTGGTTAGGCAATGGCGTCTGATGCTGCGCGTCCAACATGTTGCGATACAACGGATCCTGCTCAACCTCAGTAATAATCCGATTCATCATCTCAACGGCCTCCAACGGATACGCACCGCTGGCCGACTCCGCCGACAACATCACCGCATCCGAACCGTCATAAATCGCGCTAGCCACATCCGACGCCTCAGCGCGGGTTGGCACTGGCATGGTAATCATCGACTCCAGCATTTGCGTAGCAATCACGATCGGTTTTCCATGCTGGCGACAGACGCGCAAGATACGTTTCTGCACACCCGGCACCCGCTCCGGCGGCAGCTCCACGCCCAAATCGCCACGCGCCACCATAATCGCATCCGACACCTGAACAATCGCATCAAGCTGATCTAACGCAGCTGGCTTTTCCAACTTAGACAAAACCCAGGCACGGTCGCCAATCAACGCCTTGGCTTCCAACACATCTTCCGGGCGCTGCACAAACGATAGCGCTATCCAGTCAACACCAAGCTCTAAAGCAAAAGCCAGATCGCGCTTGTCTTTCTCAGTCAACGCCGGAATCGGCAACACCGCATCCGGCACATTAACGCCCTTACGATCCGACAACGCCCCGCCATTCACCACACGGGTACGGATACTCTGCCCATCGCTATCCAACACTTGCAAGCGCAACTTGCCATCATCCAACAGCAATGACTGACCACTGGCAATCACTTCAAACAACTCAGGATGCGGCAAACAAACACGCTCTGAGTTACCCAAAGCAGGATCGCGATCAAGGATAAATTCCTGCCCGGCATTGAGCGTCACCTTGCCATCAGCAAACTGACCAATGCGCAACTTAGGCCCCTGCAAATCCGCCAAAATCGCAATCGGCCGACCAACAATCCGCTCAACCTCTCGCACAATCCGATAACGCTCCTGATGATCAGCATGACTACCATGACTAAAGTTAAAACGAAATACATCGGCACCAGCCTCAAACAGGCCTTGAATCATTTCCTGACTGGAACTAGTTGGCCCCAGAGTGGCTACAATTTTTGCTCTACGTTGACGTCGCATGGCGAACTTTCTTTAAAGAAGGACTACAAAATCGGATGGCGCCAAACAGATAGGATCAGCGGTGGGACATAGTATCCCGTCAGTCATGTATTAGCATTAATTCATTATTTTTTAAGCGAATTACGCGATCAAAAACCTGCAAATTTTCAGGCGCAGGCGCAGTTGCTTTTGACCTTGCAGGCGCAGCCACAGTTGCCGTTGCTGTTGAATTGGCTGTTGACGTACCCCGTCATATGACGCTGCCAAATTTTCCTGCCGCCAGACGGATCAGGCTGATGACATGTTTGAGCGCAGCGAGTTGGTCATCAGACCCGGCTGGCGGCAGGAAAATTTGGGGACCGCGAAGCGGCAGCGGCATCTGCGGTCGCCTTTTCTTTGGTTACTTTCTTTTGGCGAAGCAAAAGAAAGTGACCGGCTGCCGGGCCGCCCCCGGCTAGCCTCCACGGAGTAGCAACCGCATCAGAAACCACAGAACGAAAATCCCCTAAAAAGCAAACAAAATCACAATTACAAAAACCGAATATTTCCAATTGACCTCCGTTATCCACGGAGGTATCGTGTCGGCTGTTCCCCACAAAGGAACTCAGGTATGACAGCCTGAATGATCTATACCCGGACCGCGTCAAGCGGTCTGGGCCCTAAGTTCGCCCTCTCCGGGCGGCGGTGCCGGAAAAGCCTTCGGGCTTGCTGGTTTCTGGTATAGATCGCCAGTCTGTCATTCCGACATTTGCCGCCCACCCGTACTCAAACGGGACCGGTCACCCCCTGACTAAAAGATAGAACGATGCCATTCACCAATGCTCCCGAACCATCTCCAGACAACAATCTCAACAACATCAAACAACGCTACTTCCTGCTCGACCTCGCCACACTCTTAGCCGATGCACGCGCACTAGCTATTGGCGACACCGGCTGCAAAGCATTGCAAAAACTAGCCCTGCTATCAGCCCGACTATTAGGCAACTACGCAGTCCAAGAAGTTGAATTAATCAACGCCCGTAAGCAAACTTAGCCACCCCGAATAAGCAGCAACACCATCAGTACTCCGTGGGACGCCACGGAGTACAAACCTACAAAATCATCACAGCCCGAAAATCATTCACATTAGTACGCGTAGGCCCACTCACCACCAAATCCCCCAACGCATCAAAAAACCCATACCCATCATTGTTATCCAGCATCACCTTCGCCCGCAAACCCAACCCCACAGCCCGCTCCATAGAATCAGGCGCATAAATCGCCCCCGCATTATCCTCAGAGCCATCAATCCCATCGGTATCGCAAGCAATCGCGTGAATATCCGGATAGCCATCCAACGCCGCAGCCAGACTCAGCAAAAACTCCGCATTGCGCCCACCACGTCCATTACCGCGCACGGTCACCGTCGTTTCGCCCCCCGATATCACCACGCAAGGCTTACTAAACGGCTGCCCCCGCCGCGCAATCTGGCGCGCCAACGCTGCATGCGCGAGCCCGATATCACGCGCCTCGCCCTCCATCTCGTCCGACAAAATATACGGCGTCAAACCCGCAGCCGTAGCCGTCGCAGCCGCCGCATCCAACGCATCCTGCGCGGTCGCAATCACAAAATGTTGGTTACGCGCCAGCCGTGGGTCGCCCGGCTTGGCACTCTCGCCTGCGCCGGATTCCAGATGCTGCAAGACCGCTGGTGGAATGTCGATCCGATATTTGTTCAGCACCGCCAGCGCCTCGGCGCAAGTGGTCGGATCAGCCAGCGTCGGGCCGCTGGCGATGATGCCCGGATCGTCGCCGGGAATGTCCGAAATCATCAGCGTGACAACCCGCGCCGGTGCGCAAGCCAACGCCAGCCGACCGCCTTTGATGGCGGATAAATGTTTGCGTACGCAATTCATTTCGAAAATGTTTGCGCCGCTTTTCAGCAGCACTTTGTTGATTGCTTGTTTTTGTTCTAGCGAGATGCCTGGCGCTGGCAGTGCCAACAAGGCTGAGCCGCCGCCGGAAATGAGGCATATCACGAGGTCATCTTCGGTCAATCCTCGCACCATTTCCAGCATTCTTCCCGCGGCTTGGCGACCGGCTTCATCAGGGACGGGATGCGAGGCTTCGACTACTTCGATGCGTTGGCAATCTGCGCCGTGACCGTAGCGGGTGACGACTAATCCGGTTATTTCGCCCTGCCAATGGTCTTCTACTGTTTTAGCCATGGCTGCTGCGCCTTTGCCAGCGCCGATGACTAGCGTACGGCCTTTTGCTTTGGGGATTTTTGTTAAATAGGTTGGGAGACATTTTTCGGCGCTGACGGCGGCTACTGCGCTTTGGTACATGTCTAGTAATAATTGGCGGGGATTGGTCGTCATGTTGGGCTTATATTTGGTTGAGATTCGGCCGTCGTTATTTAAAACGGTTTGTGCTCCGTGGAGGCTTGTCGGGGGCGGCCCGACAGCCGGTCACTTTTTCTTGCTTCGCCAAGAAAAAGTAACCAAAAAGAAGGCGACCGCAAATGCCGCTGCCGCTTCGCGGTTCCCACATTTTCCTGCCACCAGCCGGGTCTGATGACCAACTCGCTACGCTCAAACATGTCATCAGCCTGATCCGTCTGGTGGCAGGAAAATGTGGCAGCGTCAAATGACGGGGTAGGTCAACTGCCAATTCAAAAGCAACTACAACGTCAAAAGCAACTGCAACGGTGGCTGCGCCGGCAACGTCAAAAGCAACGTCAAAAGCAACGTCAAAAGCAACGTCAAAAGTGGCTCCGCCTGCACTTCAAAAACAACTGCAACGTCAACCACTCCGTTGTTGATAGAGTGAGGACCCCCATCATCAACAAGGCTGCTGTTTTTGACGTTGACCTACCCCGTCATATGATGCTGCCAAATTTTTCAGCCGCCCGTCGGGAATTGTCTGAGGACATGTTTGAGCGCAGCGAGTTGGTCCTCAGACCCGACGGGTGGCTGGAAAATTTGGGGACCCGGAGGGCAGCAGCATTTGCGGTCGCCTTTTCTTTGGTTACTTTCTTTTGGCGAAGCAAAAGAAAGTGACCGGCTGTCGGGCCGCCCCCGACTAGCATCAACGGAGCACATACCGTATCAATTACCACCCAACAGCTCCCAAAGAACACCAACCATCTCAACAACAAGCAATCAACTTCAAAAACAATGGCAATCACAATGCCCGCAATTCTGCGCCCATTTCACCATCTACGCCGAAGCAATTTCATGATGAGACATAATCTCAATAGCCCGACACAACGCCGAATGATCCAACCCACTCATCCCGTGCGCAGCACAGGTATTCATCAACTCCTGCGCCATAGCAGTATTAGGCAACGACACCCCCAACGCCTTAGCCCCCTGCAAAGCCAAATTCAAATCCTTCTGATGCAACTCAATCCGAAACCCCGGATTAAAAGTCCGCTTCACCATCCGCTCCCCATGCACCTCCAAAATCCTCGAAGCAGCAAAACCCCCCATCAACGCCTGCCGCACCCGCGCCGGATCAGCCCCTGCTTTAGAAGCGAATAACAACGCCTCAGCCACCGCCTGAATATTGAGCGCAACGATAATTTGATTCGCCACTTTGGTAGTCTGACCATCGCCATTACCGCCAACAAGCGTAATGTTTTTACCCATCAGTTCAAACAACGGCTTGACGTCATTAAAGGTCGCTTCCGAACCACCAACCATAATCGTCAGCGACGCCGCCTTAGCCCCAACCTCACCGCCGGACACCGGCGCATCCATATATTCGCAACCAAGCGCATTAATTTTTTTAGCAAACTCTTTCGTCGCAATCGGCGAAATCGAACTCATATCGATCACAACCTTGCCCGCGCTCAGCCCTTCGGCAACGCCTTTTTCACCAAACAGCACTGCGTCAACATGCGGCGTGTCCGGCACCATGACGATGATAATGTCAGCGCGCTTGGCGACTTCTGCGCCGGATGTGCACACCGTTGCACCGCCCTCAATCAACGCCGCAGGCGGATTTTTTTGATCGTGCAGATACAACTTGTGACCGCCACGTTGCAGATTGTCCGCCATGGGCGCGCCCATGATGCCGAGTCCAATAAAGCCTATTTTTGCCATGATGATGTTCCTTGAATTGTTAAGATAAATCTAAATAAATAGGACTTTCGCAAAGTCGTCCCAGCAAGGCGTGCCGATGAAGGCAGTACGCTAGTACGACTAGGAAAGCACAACGCGGCTGGGGCGATTTTGCGGAAGTCCTAGATGCCGTGCGCGGCGCGCCAGCCCAATCCTTCAACCGTGCCTGCCTTGGGCTTGTACTCGCAACCGATCCAGCCGTCGTAGCCGATTTCATCTAAAAACGCGAACAGAAACCGATAGTTGATTTCACCCGTACCCGGCTCAAAACGACCGGGATTGTCGGCTAACTGAATGTGCCCGATGCGCGGGAGATTGGCCTTGATCGTGCCAGCCAGTTCGCCCTCCATTCTTTGCATGTGATAGATGTCGTACTGCACGAAAATATTCTCTGAGCCAGTCGCCTCGATCAAATCCAGCGCTTGCCGGGTGCCGTTGAGATAAAAGCCGGGGATATCGAAAGTATTGATCGGCTCGATCAGTAAGCGAATACCCGCGTGCTGCAACTTGTCGGCGGCAAATTTCAGATTGCTGACGACGGTCGCTTTTACTACTTCAGCACTGACGCCGGATGGCGTAATACCGACCAGACAATTGAGTTGCGTCACGCCTGGCACCTTGGCGTAACGCAGCGCTTCATCGACGCCTTCCTTAAATTCACTGACGCGATTCGGATGGCAGGCAATCCCGCGCTCACCCGCCTCCCAGTTACCGGCAGGCAAATTGTGTAGAACCAGATCGAGGCTGTGCGTCTGCAATTGATCGCTGATTTCTTCTGCCCGAAACGCATACGGAAACAGAAATTCAACGCCCTTGAAACCTGCCTTGGCGGCTGCACCGAAGCGCTCCAGAAATGGTAATTCGGTGAACAGCATGGTTAAATTTGCGGCTAGTTTGGTCATCTTTTTTCTCCTGATTAATCCAGAAAATGAGAGCGTGTTGACATATAAATTTCTAAAATGTGATAAAGCCCGTTCGGACTGAGTAGGCACACAGTGCCGTATCGAAGATGCACAAACGTATACAACTACTTCGATACGCCCTTTGGGCTACTCAGTACGAACGGTTTTTTTGAATGCAAATATCAACATGCCCTAATCCAACAAGCTAATCGCGGTAGGCGCATCGTCACGCGAGGTTGCCAGGTCTTCAAACTCATTAATATTGTCGATCTCAGTCCCCATCGCCACGTTGGTGACGCGCTCCAAAATAACTTCCACTACGACCGGCACACGGAACTCGGCCATCCAGCGCTTGGCTTGCGCGAAGGCGTCTTGAATGTCGTTGGGATCGGTGACGCGGATCGCTTTGCAGCCGAGGCCTTCGACCACTGCGACGTGATCGACGCCGTAGCCGTTGAGCTCTGGGGCGTTGATATTTTCAAAGGCCAGCTGCACGCAATAATCCATCTCAAAACCGCGCTGCGCCTGACGAATCAGACCTAGGTAAGAGTTGTTCACGACGACGTGGATGTAGGGCAAATTGAACTGTGCGCCGACGGCTAATTCTTCGATCATGAATTGGAAATCATAGTCGCCCGAAATCGCAACGACTTCGCGTTTCGGGTCCGCTACGCAGACACCCAATGCGGCGGAGATGGTCCAGCCCAATGGTCCGGCCTGACCGCAATTGATCCAATGGCGGGCGTGATACACATGCAGAAATTGTGCGGCGGCGATTTGCGACAAGCCGATGGTGCTGACGTAGCAAGTGTCGCGACCGAAGGCACGGTTCATTTCTTCGTAGACGCGCTGCGGTTTGACCGGCACGTTTTCAAAATGCGTGCGGCGCTGCATGGTGCGTTTACGTTCCTGACATTCGCCCAACCAGGCTGAACGGTCTGGTAATTTGCCAGCGGCTTTTAATTCTTTAGCGACTTCGATAAACAGGATCAACGCGGCTTTGGCGTCGGAGACAATCCCGTAGTCCGGGCCGAAGACGCGCCCAATCTGGGTCGGCTCGATATCGACATGGACAAACTTGCGTCCCTTGGTAAATACCTCGACCGAGCCGGTATGCCGATTGGCCCAACGGTTGCCGATGCCAAGCACAAAGTCGGATGCGAGCATGGTCGCATTGCCGTAGCGATGGCTGGTTTGCAGACCGACCATACCGGCCATTTGCGGATGATCGTCGGGAATCGCACCCCAGGCCATCAAGGTCGGGATCACTGGCACACCGGTCAACTCGGCAAACTCCACCGCGAGGTCAGCCGCATCGGCGTTGATGACGCCGCCGCCGATGGTCAGCAAAGGCCGCTCGGATTCGCCCAGCATGGTCAGGGCTTTTTCGATCTGCTTTCTTGAGGCTGCTGGTTTGTATACCGATAAGGATTCGTAAGTCTCGATATCGAATTCAATCTCAGCGACCTGCACATCAAACGGTAAATCGATCAACACCGGACCGGGGCGGCCCGAGCGCATCAGATGAAAAGCTTGCTGAAACACACGCGGCACCAATGCTGGCTCGCGCACGGTGACAGCCCATTTGGTGACCGGCTTGGCAATCGACTCAATATCGACCGCCTGAAAATCTTCTTTATATAAACGTGCACGCGGGGCTTGTCCTGTGATGCACAGAATCGGAATCGAATCCGCCTGCGCCGAATACAAACCGGTAATCATGTCCGTGCCAGCGGGGCCGGAGGTGCCGATACAGACGCCGATGTTGCCTGCCTTGGCGCGGGTAAATCCTTCTGCCATGTGCGAGGCACCCTCAACATGACGCGCCAATACGTGCTTGATGCCGCCATGCTTTTTCATCGCTGAATACAGCGGATTGATGGCCGCACCGGGCACGCCGAAGGCTTGCGAGCAGCCCTCTTTTTCCATCACCAATACTGCTGCGTCAATTGCTCTCATCTTTGCCATAGTGCCTCCGGGTTGCTTATATCTACTGATGGTTATTCCATGCAGCACATCGTATAAGCAAACTTTATGTTTGATAAGAAGACAAAATGTCTGTTTATTCCATACTTTTTGTATGGAATTAGGGCTACAGTGATTGGCTACACTCATTCGAAGGTATTGACCCTCAACATTTGCAAAACACAATACAACCCGTTCGGACTGAGTAGGCACAAAGTGCCGTATCGAAGATGCAGCAACGTATGCAACTACTTCGATACGCCCTGACGGGCTACTCAGTACGAACGGTATTTTTAGACGCGAAGATCAAATTCTTGCTGAATAACTGGAACAAGTATGGACAAGCTAAAACAAATCGAAGCCTTCACCAGCGTGGTCGAAAAAGGCAGTCTGGCAAGCGCTGCGCTCGCGCAAAACATCACGCCGGTGATGCTGGGCCGACGCATCGATGCGCTGGAAAAACGGTTGGGAACAAAGCTGATGCACCGCACGACCCGGCATTTAACGCTTACCGAGCAAGGAACGGTGTTTCTGGAACATTGCCGCAAACTATTGGCCGATCTGGATTTTGCAGAAAAAATCATCTCCGAAGGCCGCCACAAAGCCACCGGCCATCTGGTCGTCTCAGCTCCGGCAGCATTTGGGCGCAAACACGTCGCCCCGCACGCCCCGGCTTTTATTGCCGACAACCCAGAGGTAAAAATCTCGTTCAACCTGACCGATCGCGTGGTCGATCTGGTACGTGAAGGCTATGACATCAGCATCCGCATCGGCGGTGCGATTGATCCCAATTTCGTTGCAGTAAAACTCGCAAGCAACCGCCGCGTAGTCTGCGCTACGCCGCACTACCTTGCGCGCAACGGTATCCCCACAACGCTGGACGATATTGCCGACCATAATTGTCTGTCCTTCAACCTGCAAGGTGGCCAGCAACGCGGCTGGTATTTTCAGCAAAACGGCAAACCGATCATCATCAAAGCAGAAGGAAATCTGGATTGCAACGATGGCGAATTGCTGCATCGTTGGGTGAGTGAAAGTCTGGGACTGGCATGGCGCTCAACCTGGGAAATCCAGTCGCAACTGGCCTCCGGCGAGCTGATCACGGTGCTCGATGAATTTGCGTTGCCGCATTACGACATCATGGCGGTGTATCCGCAGCAACGGCATTTACCAGCTAAGACGCGGTTTTTTATTGATCGGTTGAAGCAGACTTATGGGCGGGAGGGGTATTGGACGCGGGGTGGGGGTGGGTGACTATGGGAAACTATAATTTCTTATAACCCAGAATAGCAAAGTCTCGCTCAGCGGCGGGGTAAGGTGATATTGAGCCATATGCGATCTCGGAAGCGATCCATGATCACTTGCAACGGCGTGAAGGAACACTATTGAAATGGGCGGGCAAGACGATTGCCGGTTGTGTCGCGTTAAGAAAAAAGCTGAATTGAAGCCGTGGATGGTCTACCCGCCCTTATGCTGGACGGCCTGATCCAACGAGTGCATAAAATTGTTGCGCTGCTGTTATTTTCTGGAAGCCCCTGTGCATTAGTTGTCCTTTGCGTATCATGTGCATGGTCTCAATACCAGCAAGTATGATTTTAGCAGCCCGAAAAGATTTGAATCCCATCATCGGTTTGGTGATGCGTTTAACGGCGCGATGATCTTGTTCAACGATGTTGTTGAGATACTTTACCTGGCGCACGATGATGGCATTTCCATGGCTGATGTTGATCGTATCAATGCCTGCTTTATTGGCACCGCTCTTGTCCATCACCACTTTTTCAGGAATGCCATTGTCAAGCATGGTTTTGCGAAAGAAGCGCATAGCGGCTTGCTTATCGCGCTTTGTTGTCAATAGAGAATCAACAGTTTGACCGTCTTTGTCTACCGCACGATACAGATATTTCCAGTTACCTTTGACCTTTATATAGGTCTCATCCATACGCCAGCTAGTCCCCACCGGACGCTTCACTTTGCGAAACTTTTTCTCAAATAACGGCAATAGTTTGAGCGCCCACCGATGCACTGTCGAATGATCCACTTCGATGCCGCGCTCAGCCATCATCTGTTCCAGTTGGCGCAGGCTCAATGGATACGCAATATACCAACGCACGCACATCAACATTATTTCCAACGGATAATGCAATCGTTTCAATGCCTTTGCCATTTCGGGAATCAGCCCGTTACTAGATATTACAGATAGATTCATTGCCGATATTTGTCGTCTGTCGAAACACAAATTCTAAACTAGTGACGTTATTGCGACAAAACCAAAGCGGACCATGATAAAAATGCCGACTCTGTACAGTTCAGCAAATCACAACAGGATTTAAGTAAGGAGGGAGATTGTTGCAGATAGAGCGTGCCCACCGCCGCCACATCCAGACAATGAAACGGCAACAAATGCAACGCCGCTGCCCCGTCCTCAGATGGTTGTGCCTTGCCCCAGTAACGAAAATACGCTGCGCTTTCGCTCATACATTGGCCTTGAACACGTGCTTATATCAATATGACGATCAAGGCAAATCTGCATCGGCCTAAATAGTAAAAATAAGAAATGATGCAGAAAAGCATATATCACTTTCACTTATCCAATTGTTAATACTCGTATAACTTATATACACAAATTCCTGGTGCAACATTTAAGTGAATAAATGAAAGTGGCGCTTTATTATTAACAATGATGCACTGACACCTCCCCAATTCCTACAACACTATCAGCCCATGTCTGATGGAGGAAGGGTGGCTTTCTCCCTATATTTAAATGTAATCTGAACGCTTAAGAGCGTATTTCCGGGAATTGCAAATACCTGATGAAAGGAGCGCGTGATGGGTAAGTATTTTTTGGCGTGGCTGCTTGGTGTGCCTGCCATTATTGTGGTGCTGCTATATTTTTTCATGCATTAATCCAGAGAATAGATGCGACTAATCGTGATTAGTCCGACAACGTTTGCGAATAATTTTGTAGGTGATGCTATGAAAATTGATCACAACTTCTCTCACATATTGATAACGACACTGACCGGTAGCGCCTTGTTGCTTGGCGGTTGTGGCAGCCCGTATGGCGGCCAGCAATATTCTGGCGCTTCGTCTTACCAGCCTGCGCAATCTGGTCAATATGCGCCGTCAAATCAGAATGGTCGGCAGGCCTATAATGGTCGGGGCGTGGTCGATGCTATCGATGTTGTCCCGGGGGAGCAGAGTCGCGGGATTGCGGGGGCGGTTGTTGGTGGTGTTTTGGGTGGTGTGCTGGGGCATCAGATTGGCCACGGCTCTGGTAACACGGTCGCCACCATTGCTGGCGCGGTCGGGGGTGCTGCGGTGGGTAACCAGGTGGAGCAACGCAATAGCCAAAGTCCGTCCTCTTACAACATACGCGTTCGTATGTACGACAACGGTTTCCAGACGATCAATGTGAGTAATCCCGGCGATCTGCAGGTGGGTGATCGGGTCAGGGTGGAGAACGGTCAGATATCGCGTTATTGATGTTTCTGAAGTTGCCGGGACGTGTTGACCGATGCATGCTTATGATTCGATACGACTCAGTACGCACGGATTTTTTAAACGCATATAGCAACATGCCGGCATCAGATCGAGAGAGGTGCTGCTTTTTTGTCAGCGTGCAGCATAAGAGACGTCACCTAAACCGACAACTAACTATCAAGGAGTCAGGCATGGGCACCATTCTTTTGATTATTTTGATTTTGTTATTGGTCGGTGCGTTGCCGACATGGCCGCACAGCCGTAGTTGGGGTTATGGGCCGAGCGGGATTACGGGCGTGATTGTGATCATCCTGATTGTGTTGCTGCTTACCGGGCGTCTTTAACTTTGAAATAAAACATTTGCTGTGTTGTTCGCTAAACACAAAAATAAATGCAAAAAGAAAAAAAAAAAAAAAAAAAAAAAAAAAAAAAAAAAAAAAAAAAAAAA
>NZ_JBRIIQ010000036.1:0-40106 GCF_052976905.1 Glaciimonas sp. GG7
GGCGACGTAGCATTGCAGGCGATGCTATGGCGGCTTCTTCGCCCTTTTGGTCTGTTTTGACCGGGGCTAACACGTCGCCTAAAAATCCGGCTTCGCCGCTGCCATCCAGACAGAATACTTTGGTGCAGCGGGTACATTTGAAATGCCCGTGCTGATGTTGCGCATGTTGGGCAGAGCCGAGAGAAGCGGAGTCAGTATGTTCAGCCCCTGCGCTGTAAAGGAATACACGGTCATCCCCCGCGATTTTATGGGCCAGACCAGCGTCAGTGAGGCAATCAAGTGCCCGATATAGCGTTACCCGGTCCATCTCTACAAACAAATCCTGCATATCCTGATGCGACACCGCGCAGCGCGCCTCTAGCAATGCCTTCAATACGGTGACCCTGGCATGGGTGACGCGCACCGATGCCAGGCGCAATTGCTCTTCTGCGAGTATTGTTGCTGCCGAGCGCGGTGTGGGGCGATGGGGTGCAGAGAGTATTTTTGCGCCGGATTTAAATTTGCTGTCAGTGGTCATGCCAGAAGACGTAGAGTTGTCGTTAGTAAGACGCAATTATGCGCCAAATTGCAATTGAGTTGCATATTTTGCTGATCTAAGTTTAGGTGAGAGTGGTCGATGCGTGCTTGAGCATCGCCAGTGTTTCTCGTAGATCCACCGTCTCCTCACAAGTTGGATCGCCGTGTTAGCAACGATCCAACTGTTAGTTTCTATGCAAGCAGACAAGCAAGAGCGGCGCTGGCTGTGTCGCCTATTTGACTGAGGAAATCGGTTGCCATGTCGGGGCTAAAACGGTCGGGATCCGGCGAGCATAAAACTAGCAGGCCGAAGGTGTCAGCTCCTGCCTCCACTCGCAAAGGGAGCATGGCGATCGATTGGATTTGACTTGGATTCTCTAGCCAGGATGCTGCCTCGAAATCATGATTGGTACCGCAGAAAGGGACACTTAAGCTGTTCGCAAACAGCCTCGAATCGGGAGAGGTCGGCGCAGCAAACCAGGTATGTGAAAAAGTCTCGGTGACGTTCCAGAGTCGCATCGTAACTTGGGGCACATTAAATATTGTCTGCAAGCCGGTGATCAGCGTATGCGGCATATCGACATCGTTACGCGCCAACAGCAGGCTGCGTGACCATACGTGCAGTTTGTCGGAGATACCATCATTTTCTTGTGCGTTGCGTGCCATATCGGCAAGGCGCAGGTCCTGGACCTTGATTTTTTCACGCAATATTTCCATCTGACGTTCTTGCAGAGAAATAGCGCGGCCCATTATTGGGCTGGTGAGCTTGATTTTTCCTAGTAATTCAGCGTGTTCTTCAAAGAACTGGGGGGTGTCAGTGAGGTATGCGGCGACAGTATCGGGGTCCAGATGGCTACTCATGTGCATTGTGTCTTGGTGAGGGGGAGTGAAAAATGGGTGACTGGGTGACCGAGAGTATCACCGCTATCGTACTGAATGACAACCACTGCTGCGATCACGAGATTGTGGTTCTTTCATCTCACAAAGAACAAAAGGCCCACATGAAAAATCATGCGGACCTTTTGGATTTCTAATAAGAAGACATTTCCGCGTTGCCGCAGCCTTGTCTAACTTACATTAGAACTTGTGACGGATACCAACAGTAACTGCTGTTTGGTTGCCAGCTGAACCAAGGCTGTCGCCTGCAACGCCTGGATTGTTCATATTTTGTGCGCGCAAATATGAGGCGAATGCATACAGATCAGTGCGCTTCGACAAGAAGTAGTCGGTACCCAGATTCAACTGAAGCAAGTTACCTTTGGTGTTTGCTTGATCAACGAATGTCAATTTGCTGTACTGAACACTAGCGAGCAAATGCAACGGTGCTGTCAACGCGTAGTTAGTACCCAATTCAAAGATATTAGCTTTGCTGTTGTTGATACCGCCGATAGCGTACGCAGAAGCGAGTGCACCTGTTGGCGCATTAGCTGGTCCGGTTAAGCCAGCAGACGCTAAAGGTTGCTTAACTTGTGACCAGTTACCGTACAAACGTGCAGGGCCAACTTGGTAGCTAGCACCCAGACTGAATACTTTCAGTGCTGTATCGCCAGCATTACCAGCAGTAAATACAGTAGCGTTAGTCAGAGATACATCGCTAGGTGTAGCACCTTTTTTCGATTGATAGTAGGCAGCATAGACGCCGAGTGGGCCGTTAGCATATTGACCACCAAAACCGAATGATTGACCTGCAGTAGTTTGACCAGCAGTTTCGCCGAAACCGTAAATCGCGCTAGCAGTGAAGCCGGCCATGTTTACTGAGTTGTAACGGATCGAATTTTGGGTACGTGTACCTTCCAGGCGGTCCAGATTGTGGCCGACGGCACCAGTTACGCCACCGAAATCTGCAACCGAAGTCCATTGGCTGACGTCATCCATAATGTCAGTTTGACGACCCACCAGAACTGTTCCGAAAGCATCGCTGCCCAGGCCAACGACTGATTTACGACGGAATAGATTCGTTGTATTTTTATCGCCTTGCAACGCACCAGTGTCATTGTTAAAGCCAGCTTCCAATTGGAAGATTGCTTTCAAGCCGCTACCCAGATCTTCAACGCCTTTGAAACCCAGACGTGAACCTTGGATGACACCTGAATTGACAGCAAACTTGCTGCCTGTCGGACTACCAACGCCATTTGTAGCAGCTTTGTTTGTATAAGTTACGCCAGTATCAACGATACCGTAGATTGTTACTGAGCTTTGAGCTTGTGCCGCACCTGCGATTGCACCGAGTACTGCCAGTGCGATTAGTGATTTCTTCATTTGACGTCCTTTTGTTAGAAAGCCTGCTTTAAGGATCCGTACATCTATCGGATGGGCGAACCTTAAAGGGGTAGGCTGTCTATTCCGGTAATTTTGTCTTACGGGACGCTATAAATTGGTCGAAAACAGAATGCTGATGGATTGTGTTGTTTTAGGACAACCAAAATAGGGAATTGATTGGAATTTTTTGATAGATGTTTTGAGATATTTATTGCTATTTCAACATTCTTGGTATTTTATTACGAAAAAAATATAAAAATCGTCAATACTGCAGGTCAAAAAGGGCAAAATAGGTCAATTTCTGTCCGTGAAAAATAGTCGTTCGCCGGTCGTTCTTTCGTCCTGAAAATAA
Organism: Glaciimonas sp. GG7; assembly: GCF_052976905.1. Lineage (NCBI taxonomy): Bacteria > Pseudomonadati > Pseudomonadota > Betaproteobacteria > Burkholderiales > Oxalobacteraceae > Glaciimonas > Glaciimonas sp. GG7. The sequence goes on from NZ_JBRIIQ010000036.1 coordinate 3,128, forward strand.
CAAAAGGCCCACCTGAAAATCAGGTGGGCCTTTTGAATTTCTAACTAAGCTGAGATGTCCGGGTTACCGTGGCATTGTCTGACTTACATCAGAACTTGTGACGGATACCAACAGTAACTGCTGTTTGGTTACCGGCTGAACCAAGGCTGTCGCCTTCAACGCCAGGGTTATTCATTTTTTGTGCACGCAAATACGAAGCGAATGCATACAGATCAGTACGCTTCGACAAGAAGTAGTCTGAGCCCAGGTTTAACTGAAGCAGATTACCTTTTGGATACATTGGATCAACGAATGTCAATTTGCTGTACTGAGCACTAGCGAGCAAATGCAAAGGTTCTGTCAACGCGTAGTTTGTACCCAATTCAAAAATGTTTGCTTTGGCCATGTTGATGCCACCGATAGAGAACGCAGAAGGTAAGGCGCCTATAAAGTTATTTGCTGCTGTCGGGCCTGCAGGATCAGCACCAGTAGAAGCTAAAGGTTGTTTGACTTGTGACCAGTTACCGTACACACGTGCAGGGCCAACTTGGTAGCTAGCACCCAGACTGAATACTTTCAGTGCTGTATCGCCAGCATTACCAGCAGTAAATACAGTAGCGTTAGTCAGAGATACATCGCTAGGTGTAGCACCTTTTTTCGATTGATAGTAGGCAGCATAGACGCCGAGTGGGCCGTTAGCATATTGACCACCAAAACCGAATGATTGACCTGCAGTAGTCTGACCAGCAGTTTCGCCGAAACCGTAGATCGCGCTAGCAGTGAAGCCAGACATGTTTGGTGAGTTGTAACGGATCGAATTTTGGGTGCGTGTACCTTCCAGGCGGTCCAGATTGTGTCCAACTGCGCCAGTTACGCCGCCGAAATCTGCAACCGAAGTCCATTGGCTAACGTCATCGAGGATGTCAGTTTGACGGCCCAACAGAACTGTACCGAAGTTGTCGCCGCTTAAACCAACGACTGATTTGCGACGGAATATGTTAGTCGTACCTTTGTCGCCTTGCAATGCACCAGTGTCATTGTTAAAACCAGTTTCCAGTTGGAATATTGCTTTCAAGCCGCCGCCCAGATCTTCAACGCCTTTGAAACCCAGGCGTGAACCTTGGACAATGCCTGAATTGACAGCAAATTTGCTGCCTGTTTGACTAAACAGACCGCTTTGAGCAACTTTATTTGTGTAAGTCACACCTGTATCAACGATACCGTAGATGGTTACTGAGCTTTGAGCTTGTGCTGCACCTGCGATTGCGCCGAGTACTGCCAGAGCGATGAGTGATTTGTTCATTTGACGTCCTTTTGTTTGGAAAAACCTGCTTTAAGGATCCGTACATCTGTCGGATAGTCGAACCTTAATAGAGGTGGACTGTCTACGGCGGCGATTTTGTCTTTTGTGATGTTATAAATTTGTCGAAATCAGAAATTTTTGGAGATTTTGTTGTTTTTTTACATCGAAAATAGGGCCTATATTTGAAGGTGTTGATGTGTTTCGGGGTTAATGTGTTGCTATTTTTATATTATTGATATTTTATTATGTAACATATCAAATAGCCGTCAATACGGTAGACCCAAAAAGACAAAAAATAGGTAAATTTTTTCCATGAAAAGTAGTCGCTCCAGAGATTGTCATTCTTCCGGCCCGAAAATAACAAAAGGCCCGCATGAAAAATCATGCGGGCCTTTCGTATTTCTAATAAGAAGACATTTCCGCGTTGCCGCGGCCTTGTCTAACTTACATTAGAACTTGTGACGGATACCAACAGTCACTGCTGTTTGGTTGCCGGCTGAACCAACGCTGTCGCCTTCGACGCCAGGGTTGTTCATTTTTTGTGCACGCAAATACGAAGCAAATGCATACAGATCAGTACGCTTGGACAAGAAGTAGTCTGAACCCAGGTTCAACTGGAGCAAGTTACCTTTTGTGTTTGCTTGATCAACGAATGTCAATTTGCTGTACTGAACACTAGCGAGCAAATGCAAAGGTGCTGTCAACGCGTAGTTAGTACCCAATTCGAAGATGTTAGCTTTGCTGTTGCTGATGCCGCCGATAGATGGGCTGGCAATAGCTGCCAAAGTGCCGGCAGTTGAAGCCAAAGGCTGTTTAACTTGTGACCAGTTACCGTACAAACGGGCAGGACCAGCTTGATAGCTAGCACCAATACTGAACACTTTTGCTGCTGTATCGCCAGGACTGCCAGCAGTAAATACAGTAGCGTTAGTCAGCGATACATCGCTAGGTGTAGCACCTTTTTTCGATTGGAAATAAGCAGCGTACGCGCCGATTGGGCCGTTAGCATATTGACCACCAAAGCCGAATGATTGACCAGCAGTAGTTTTACCAGCTGTTTCGCCAAAACCGTAGATCGCGCTAGCAGTAAAGCCAGACAAGTTTGTAGTGTTGTAACGGATCGAATTTTGGACGCGTGTACCTTCCAGACGGTCCAGATTATGTCCAACTGCACCAGTTACGCCGCCGAAATCTGCAACCGAAGTCCATTGGCTGACGTCATCGAAGATGTCCGTTTGACGACCAACCAGAACTGTACCGAAATCATCGCTGCTCAGGCCAACGACTGATTTACGACGGAATATATTGGTTGAACCTGTGTCGCCTTGCAATGCACCTGTGTCATTGGCAAAACCCATTTCCAACTGGAATACTGCTTTCAAGCCGCTACCCAGATCTTCAACGCCTTTAAAACCCAGACGTGAGCCTTGAACAATACCTGAATTCAAAGCAAATTTGCTACCTGTAGCGCCGCCTAAAGTTTTAGGAGTGATAACAGTTTTGTTTGTGTAAGTGACGCCAGTATCAACGATACCGTAGATAGTTACTGAGCTTTGAGCTTGTGCTACACCTGCGATTGCGCCGAGTACTGCCAGAGCGATTAGTGATTTTTTCATTTGACGTCCTTTTGTTTGGTAAATCTTGCTTTAAGGATCCGTAGATCTATCGGATGTCTGGACTCTAATGGATGCTGCTGTACAAGGTGGTGCTTTAGTCTTCTGTGCGTTACAAATACCTAAAAATTAGAGGAACTTCTCCATTGCGTTGTATTTTAGGAACATAAATTGAGGTTTGCCTGGACTTAGCCGTTCAACGCTTGCGACGGTAGTGATTGCTCTTTTTGCAATCTCGTGAAAGTAGAAAAACTTTCGACAAAAAACATTGCTTACCGACTGGCTACTGAGATGTAACGGCGCGCGATAAGGCAGACGTCATTTAATTCTGCCGGTAAGTTGTTAGTAGTTTAATGATGGGCATGTATTTCGTTGTATTAAAGGGACGAATTTGATCGAAAATTGGTATCAAATAAAAAGTAATTAATTTATCGGGGATAATTTAGGTTTTCTGCGTGATGAGTGATTATGGCTAAACGGGAAGACTTGGCGATTATTCGTGCTGCGCGTGCCGGGCAAGCTTCAGCGCAATTGGCGTTGGGAAAGCGGTACCTGTTTGGCGGCAATGGACTGCCGCAGAGTTTCCCTACTGCATTGCATTGGCTAGACCGTGCCGCGCATCAGCAAGAGGTGGATGCATGGATCTTAATCGGCAGTCATATACCGCTCGATGTAGCGCTTAGTGCCAGTAATCGACGTGATATCTGTACTTGGTATGACCGTGCATTTGACGCCAGCGTCATGCCGGCGGGCCTGGTTCTGGCGCAATTGGTATTGGACGGTAGCGTCTCTCTCCCTGATAGTGACGTCTCGCGTGATTTTGGCGCAAAGGCAATGCAGGCTTTAGAAGTTGCCGCCCATGCCGGAATACCTGAAGCGCAGTGGTTGTTGGCGCAGCAAGCTAACAAGCCCGATGTAACTCAAGGTGAAAGTAATCCTGACAAGGATGACATTGGCGTGACTGCAGGCACGATAGACGCGTTTAGCCATGTTGGAGTATTTGGTGCAGAAACCACCGATACAACATTGGACTGGGCAGCGCGCGCAGCTGACGCGGGCGTCATGCAAGCGCAACATGCATTAGCGCAGATCGCCTGGGATAATCAAGACTGGCCAGCATTTTTGGAGCGCGGTTTACCGCTGGCGCGTTCTGTGACGCAGAAATATGATGCAGAGTTGGCGCAATTGCATGTTCCTTCGGAAGCATTGGCACGCAGATTGGGCGAGGCCAATCTGGTGCTATTGATCCGCTGTGCACGAGCCTTAATGATGACGACCGGCTTTGATGTCAACGAAGTGCAGCAATTTCTGGAGCTCGCGGCGTTCGCCGACGACAAATTTGCGCAGCGCGATTTAGGGCTGTGGTACGCCCGCATGGATAGCGACGGCGAGCGTATCGTTGTCGGTGCCGGTTCTGCCAACTATAAAAAAGCGATCCGTTGGCTTACACAGGCGGGTGAGCGCGGCTTGCCTGAAGCTTGGTATGCGTTATCGCGCATCTATTTGAAGTCTGAATTCTCTCAACGTAATTTAGGCGATATGCAGCGACACCTTGAGCACGCCGCTGAGGTGGGACACTGCGCTGCACAATTAGAGTGCGGCGTGAGTGCCTGGCGCAATCGACGTGAAAAACTGACGAATGACATACAAGCGGTTTACTGGCTGCAAAAAGCGGCGGCCCAAGGGAGCGTTGTTGCGCAGACTTTGTTGGCAAAAATCGCCGATCAGGCCCGGCCGATGGCTTGGGCACTGATCGCTAAACAGCAGTTGACGCGGGAGTTGGTCGCCAGTCATCCATTTTTGGCTGCCCGTATCGAGCTTGCGCTGTTGTTCGGATTAAGTCGGCCAGAGGCCTTACTACTCGATGTCAATCAAGCCGATTGCGGTCATTGTTTGGTGGTGGATATTCGGGCCTGTTACGCACGCAGCAAGCGTCGTCTGGTGTTGATTGAAACCGGCGACGAACGCCAGACCCTCGATCGCCTTGCGCGTCTGTTCGAAGATGTCGATTGTGGCCCGGATGGCGCTGAGGGAAATTACCGGCAACGCTTGTATCGCTTCAAGACTGCGCTGCCAGCGTTGGATTTGACGGATATGTCGGAAGGTGAAGAGTTTGCCGAGATGAATGACTAATGTTTGTTCATTTCGGTAATATCTTCGCCGACATCGCGATATCTATGACGCCTTCAAATACAGTCACAGCCGGTCCTGTCAGTCTGACCGGTTGATCGATGCCATCCCACGCAATCAATAGTTCGCCGCCGTGCATCTGCACTTTGACCGGAGAATCCAGCAAGTCGCGTTGAATACCGGCGACGACTGCGGCGCAAGCGCCCGTGCCACAGGCCAGCGTTTCGCCAGCGCCACGTTCAAACACCCGCAACTTAATCTGGTGCCGATCGACGATCTGCATAAATCCGGCGTTTACGCGTTTTGGGAAGCGTCGATGATGCTCAATAAGAGGACCGTCAGTCTGGACCGGAGCCGCTTCAGTATCGCCAACCACTTGAATCGCATGCGGATTGCCCATAGAAACCACTGAAAACAAGGCGCGTTGGCCGTTGATCTCCAGCGGCCATAAGGTGTCAGCCCCTTCATGTACCGCTTGCAGGGCGCTGGCGTCGAACGGGACATTGGCTGGCGTCAAAACTGGTGCGCCCATGTCAACGGTGATGCTGCCATCGTCTTCCAACATCGGCTCAATGACGCCACACATGGTTTCAACTTTGATGGTGCGTTTTGCGGTGAGGCCTTTTTCAGTGACAAATTTGACAAATGCCCGCGCACCATTACCGCATTGCTCAACTTCACCGCCATCAGCGTTATAAATCCGATAGCGGAAGTCGACGCCTGCTGCTTGCGGTTTTTCGACGACGAGTAGTTGATCCGCGCCTATGCCAAAACGACGATCGGCTAACGCCTGCCATTGAATAGGTGTGAAGTCTATTTGCTGGTTGATGGCGTCAATGACGATGAAATCGTTGCCTGCGCCATGCATTTTGGTGAATGTGAGTTTCATTGAACGATTATAGGGCTGTGAGGAGAAAACGGAAGTATATGTTTAACAACACTTTAATACGGCCCCGGCTCGCCATGCGGTCTGGTTTTAAAGCGTTTATGGGCCCAAAAATATTCCGCTGGCGCTTCTAGCACCCGCGCTTCTATGAATGCATTCATCCGTCGCGTGGCTTCGGTGATGTCGTCCCCGGGGTAGTTTTCCCAGGCTGGATAAAAAGTCACTTTCCAGCCTTTGTAGCCCGGCAAGTAGGTGGCAATCATCGGCACCACGCTGGCTTTGGTCGCAGCGGCAATTCTGGCGGGAGCGGTGAGAGTGGCTGCGGGAATGCCAAAAAACGGTACGAACTCCGCATCCTTCGTGCCGAAATCCATATCCGGCAGCATGATGAACGGAAACCCTTCGCGCATGGCGCGGATGATCGGTTTGACGCCCTGTTCACGCGTGAATAATTTGACCGGGCGAAACCGCGAACGGCCTTTGAGTAGGGCGGCATCCACCACTGCATCCTGCTGGCGTGAATAAATCGTACAAATAGAGAGCGACGAATTAAGCACCAACGCAATGCCGGGAATTTCCAGACAGACAAAATGCGGGCACAGCAAAATGGTCGGTCCGGCCTCAAGCGCCGCAAGCGGCAATGCCGAGTCGATTTTAATCAAGCGTTTGAGGCGCGCCTCAGAGGCCCACCACAATACGCTGCGCTCAAGCGCGCTACGCGAATAGGCTTGAAAATGTTGTCGCGCTAGTGCGACGCGCTCTTCTTCCGGCATATCCGGAAAACACAGCTTCAGATTCGTCAGTGTGATCTCGCGCCGCGGTTTCATGATGATGAACAGGAGCGAGCCGAGTGCTTCGCCAAGCGGGCCGAGTATCCACAGCGGTAGCCAGTGGGTCAGCCATAATAAGAAAATGAGCGCCTTCATTCTTGTTCCTGCGTCGGTGCACTGACGCCGGGAGGCGTTTTGTAGCGGTTGTAGCTCCAGATATATTGGGCCGGACATTGGGCGATGAGTTTTTCCATCGCGGTATTAATCGCACGCGCTTGCTCGGTGGGGGTCTCACCCAACTCTTCTTCAAATTTCACAAACCGGATCACAAAGCCGCGTCCGAAAGAGCGGCGCTCTGCATACGAAAGAATAATCGGCGCACCGCTCATTTGTTGCAATTTGGCCGACAAGGTCATGGTGTAGGCTGGTTTTCCAAAGAATGCGGCCCATACCCCCTCGCCATTTTGCGGCACCTGATCTGGCAATAATCCAATCGCCTGACCTTTCTTGAGCGCTTTGAGCAAGGCACGAACGCCGCTCAAATTGGCTGGAGCAAGATGCAAGTTGGGACGCGCACGCGCCCCTTCGATCAATGGCTTTAATGCGGCTTTACGTGGCGGCCGATACAGCGCTGTGAGCGGGGTTTTAGCCGCAATCGCTTGCGCGATGATTTCAAAACAACCCAGATGCGGCGTTAAAAAAATGACGCCGGTTTTAGCGTCCAGCGCGGCTTGCGCTAATTCCCAGTTTTCGATAGTGGCGGTGCGTAATACTTTTGCAGGCGCGGCGCACCAGACAAAGGGCAGCTCAAACATGCTTTTGCCGGACTCACGAATGGCTTGGGATAGATGCCGCCCATAGCCAGCTCGGGCAAGGTTATCTTTAAGTTTGCGCCGATAGGACGGTGACAATAGATAGACCAGCCAACCGACCGCAGCGCCAATCGCATGCAACACCGATAGCGGTAATTTTGACAATAATGTAAAGAGGGTGACAAGCATTGGTGGGGCGGGAGGCGTTTTAACCGAAATAGTATAAAAGGCGTAAAATAGCACATCGCTGCACTACAGAAATATCTGCGTAGCGAGAATTTAGTAGGAATCATCAGAATTATCTGTATATCTATATGGCAACAATTCGCTAAGATTCATCCAAGATTCATCCGCCGAGTTAATAGACAACTTGCGAAGCGGACTATAAATTTCGCTAAAGCGTCGCAGGCTCTACAGTAGGACTGCGGCACGGTCACCACTGTTTTTCCATTCAGGAGCCTGTCATGTCACACGAATACCTCTTTACCTCTGAATCCGTTTCAGAGGGACATCCCGATAAAGTCGCAGATCAAATTTCGGACGCCATCCTCGATGCCATCCTCACGCAAGACCCGCGCGCGCGCGTTGCTGCCGAAACGCTGGTCAATACCGGTCTCGTTGTTTTGGCTGGTGAAATCACGACCACTGCCAATGTCGATTACATCACCGTCGCTCGCGAGACCATCAAGCGTATCGGTTACGACAATGCCGATTACGGGATTGACTATAAAAGTTGCGCCGTGTTGGTCGCCTATGACAAGCAATCGCCGGATATCGCCCAAGGCGTTGATGAAGGCCGTGGCCTTGACCTGAATCAGGGCGCAGGTGATCAAGGTCTGATGTTTGGTTACGCTTGCGATGAAACGTCTGAATTAATGCCAGCGGCGATTTATTACGCCCACCGCATTGTTGAGCGCCAATCCCAGTTGCGCCGAGATGGCCGCTTGCCTTGGCTTCGCCCCGATGCAAAATCTCAAATTACCCTGAAGTATGTTGACGGCGTTCCCGTCGGCATTGATACGATCGTATTATCAACTCAGCACGCACCGGAAATGCAACACAAGGCCATTGAAGAAGCCGCAATCGAAGAGATCATCAAGCCAGTGGTGCCCAAAGAATGGCTGCAAAACACCCGCTATCTGATTAACCCGACCGGTCGTTTCGTCATCGGCGGCCCGCAAGGCGATTGCGGTTTGACCGGACGTAAAATTATTGTCGATACCTACGGCGGTGCAGCCCCTCACGGTGGCGGCGCTTTCTCTGGTAAAGATCCGTCGAAAGTCGATCGTTCCGCCGCCTACGCTGGCCGCTATGTCGCTAAGAATATCGTCGCCGCCGGTCTGGCGACACGCTGCCAGATCCAAGTGTCGTACGCCATCGGTATTGCCAAGCCAACTTCAGTGATGGTCACCACTTTCGGCACAGGCAAGATCAGCGATGAAAAGTTGGCGCAACTGGTGCTGGAGCATTTCGATCTGCGTCCGAAGGGCATCGTACAAATGTTGGATTTGTTGCGTCCGATTTATGAAAAAACCGCAGCCTACGGGCATTTTGGCCGCGAAGAGCCAGAATTCACCTGGGAGCGGACCGACAAGGCAGCAGCCTTGAAAGCGTCTCTGTAATTTCGCTGCGTCAGTGTGCTTTGCTGACGCAGAAAGGACTACACTGAGCCGTCCCGTGACCAACGGCCCTTGATAGCACTATCCGCAGCGCTTTGCGTATGCTGGTAGTGCTTATTGTCTTTATAGCTCCGGTTTCTCCACTATGGCCTCATCCAAATCCTCTGCCAGCAAGGTGCTCGTTGCCCGTAAAGCATTGTCGTCCCGGCTTCGGCCAGTGATTGGCAGCGTATCGTCGTTTCGAATCGCCGCATGGCTGATCGCGATTGTTGCGCTGGGTTTGGTGCTGGCCTTGCATTTGCTGACAGCCTTATTAGCCGGATTGCTTGTGTACCAATTAGTGCGCTCACTGACCCCGTTCATTGAACGCCGTCTCACCAGCGAGCGTGCGCACGTCATTGCGGTCATATTCCTGTCGGCAGTCATTATTGGTGCGCTGACCGGTGCGATCCTTGGATTGGTGGCTTTTTTCCACGGTGGCCCGGACCGCATGCTGGTGATTCAGACCAAGCTAATGGAAGTGATCGATCAGGCCCGCAGCCAGATACCGACGATGTTGCAGGGATATTTGCCCGATGATATTGCCGGTACCCGACAAATGGTGACCGAGTGGATAGAGTCACATAACGGCGAACTGACGCTGGCAGGAAAACAGGCGATACAAGTCTTTATTCACGTCGTCATCGGGATGGTATTAGGCGCGATGGTGGCACTGCATGCGGAACATCCGGTGCTGGTGTTGCAGCCGTTAAGTGCCGAGTTGCTGGCACGAATCCGCTTGCTGGGCGATGCATTTCGACGCGTAGTATTTGCCCAGATCAAAATATCGTTACTTAACACCACATTGACAGCGTTCTTCCTGCTGGTGATTCTGCGGCTGGCCGGGGTCCATTTGCCGTTGACCAAAACCATGATAGTGGTCACGTTTTTGGCAGGATTACTGCCGGTGATTGGCAATTTGATTTCGAACTCCCTCATTGTGATTGTCGCCCTGTCAGTTTCTCTTTACGTGGCGCTGGCGGCGCTGGTATTTCTCATCGTGATTCACAAGTTGGAATACTTTCTCAACGCCCGCATCGTCGGTTCACAAATTAATGCTCGTAGCTGGGAGTTATTGCTGGCGATGGTATTGACCGAGGCGGCATTCGGTCTGCCAGGCCTGGTCGCTGCACCGGTTTATTACGCTTATATCAAAAGCGAGTTGTATGAAATGGGCTGGGTTTGACGTCGATAGGACTTCCGCAAAACCGTCCTGGCGGCGTTGTGCTCTCCTAGCCGTACTAGCTACTGTCTTCGTCTGCACGCCTTGCCAGGACGATTTTGCGGAAGTCCTATTTTATTAAGGTTGGCTACAAAACCCTAAAAAACAACGTCAAAATACGTCATTAAACCGTGCTTTGTTTGATTTGCGTCCAACGCAGCGCAAAGCCCTGAAAGCGCTGACAATTTGATTTAGAATACGTCCTTCGTGTTAAGGAGCGTTGCGACAGAGTCAGATTCAGACTCTGCCAGGCTTAACACCGTATCAAATGCAACCGCGCTCACGTTTCTTTTTTTCTAACGAAAGGAGGGCGTGATGAACGCCGCTGTCATGAATTCAATTTCTACCCATACCTCTATTGTTTCCCAAGATTACTTTGTTGCCGATCTCAGCCTGTCTGGTTGGGGCGATAAAGAAATTCGCATTGCCGAAACAGAAATGCCCGGCCTGATGGCCATTCGTCAAGAATTCGCCGCAGCACAACCGCTTAAAGGCGCGCGTATCACCGGTTCGATTCACATGACGATTCAGACTGCAGTACTGATCCATACTTTGGAAGCACTCGGTGCCAAAGTACGTTGGGCGTCCTGCAATATTTACTCAACCCAAGATCATGCCGCTGCTGCAATTGCTGCAGGCGGTACGCCAGTGTTTGCTTACAAAGGCGAATCGCTGGATGAATATTGGGAATTCACGCATCGCATTTTTGAATGGCCAGGCGACGAGCAAGCCAACATGATTCTCGACGATGGCGGCGACGCAACCCTATTGCTGCATCTGGGTACACGCGCTGAAAAAGATGCATCGGTACTGAATAATCCGACTTCGGAAGAAGAAGTTTGCCTCTACAACGCCATCAAGAACAAGTTGGTAACATCGCCAAATTGGTACTCCACCCGTCTGGCGCAAATCAAAGGCGTGACCGAAGAAACCACGACCGGTGTGCATCGTTTGTATCAGATGCACAAAGAAGGCAAATTGGCCTTCCCGGCGATTAACGTCAACGATTCCGTCACTAAATCGAAGTTTGATAATTTGTATGGCTGCCGTGAATCCCTGGTTGACGGTATCAAACGTGCAACCGACGTCATGATCGCCGGTAAAGTCGCCGTCATTGCAGGTTACGGCGATGTCGGCAAGGGTTCAGCCCAAGCCATGCGTGCGTTGTCGGCACAGGTCTGGGTCACAGAAATCGATCCTATCTGCGCCTTGCAAGCAGCGATGGAAGGCTATCGTGTCGTAACCATGGATTACGCGGCAGAACACGGCGACATTTTCGTCACCTGCACCGGCAACTATCACGTCATCAACCATGCCCACATGGCGAAGATGAAAGATCAGGCGATTGTTTGTAACATCGGCCATTTCGACAATGAAATCGAAGTCGCCGCGCTTAAGCAATACACTTGGGAAAACATCAAGCCGCAAGTTGATCACATCATTTTCCCCGATGGCAAACGCATCATTTTACTGGCCGAAGGTCGTTTGGTGAATCTGGGCTGCGGTACCGGTCATCCTTCCTATGTCATGAGCTCATCGTTTGCGAATCAAACCATCGCGCAAATCGAATTGTTTGTGAATACCAAGGCTTATCCAGTCGGCGTCTATACTTTGCCGAAGCATCTGGATGAAAAAGTTGCGCGTCTGCAATTGCAAAAACTCAATGCGCAATTGAGCGTCCTGACTGAAGAGCAAGCGGCCTATATTGGCGTGAAGCAAACCGGTCCTTACAAGCCGGAGCAGTATCGTTATTAATTCGGTGTAGAGAGTGGGCGGATGCTAAAAAATGGCTCCGCTCCACTCGTAGCGAAATAGAGTCAAAAATAATAAGAGGAGAAGCGAATGCGTTTACTAGTGACATGGTTGATCAACGCGCTGGCGCTGCTGGCGGTGCCCTATTTGTTGCATTCGGTGTCCGTCGATAGTTTTGGTGCAGCATTGATTGCCGCGCTGATCCTCGGGTTTGTCAACACGCTGATTCGTCCGATCCTGTTGGTACTGACCTTGCCCGTCACTGTGTTGACGCTGGGTTTGTTCATTTTCATCATCAATGGATTGATGTTTTGGATCGTTGCGCAATTAGTGGGCGGTTTTCACGTCGCTGGTTTCTGGTCAGCGGTAGCTGGCGCTCTTTTGTACAGTATTGTGTCGTGGGCTTTGTCTACGTTGTTACTAAAGAAATAAATGTCAGGACTTACGAAAAATCGCCCCAGCGGCGTTGTGCTCTCCTTGCCGTACTAGCGTACTGTCTTCGTCGGCACGCCTTGCTGGAACAATTTTGCGTAAGTCCTATTAGAAGAAAAGAATGTCTACTAAAAATTTCAGCATTGAGTTTTTCCCACCGAAGACCCCCGAAGGCGCGGAAAAATTGCGCGTCACGCGTGCGAAGCTGGCGGAGCTGCATCCGAAATATTTTTCGGTCACCTTTGGCGCAGGCGGTTCAACCCAAAAAGGCACGCTCGATACGGTGTTGGAAATCCGCCGCGAAGGCCATGACGCAGCACCGCATTTGTCTTGCCTGGGCAGCTCTCGCGAATCTTTGCGAGCGATTCTGGCGCAATACAAAGAGAACGGCATCAAGCGTCTGGTGGCCTTGCGGGGCGACGTACCCAGCGGTTACGGGGCGATGGATTTTTCGTCGAGTGAATTTCGGTATGCGAATGAATTGGTGGAGTTCATCCGTATCGAAACCGGTGACTGGTTTCATATCGAAGTCGGCGCCTATCCTGAAATGCATCCGCAGGCAAAATCGCCGCAAGACGATGTGCAGCGTTTTGCCGCAAAGATAAAAGCTGGGGCTAATGGTGCGATTACGCAGTATTTTTACAATACCGATGCGTATTTCCGGTTTGTCGAAGAGGCGCAAAAATTAGGCGTGTCCGTGCCGATCATCGCCGGCATTATGCCGATCACCAACTATTCCCAACTGATGCGTTTCTCGGATATGTGCGGCACTGAAATTCCACGCTGGATACGTCTCAAGCTGGCCGCTTATGGTGACGATACGGAATCCATTCGCGCCTTTGGTCTGGATGTCGTGACCCAGTTATGTGAGCGCTTGCTCGCTGGTGGTGCGCCGGGACTACATTTTTATACGCTCAATAATGCTAGCGCGACGACGGCAATTTGGCAGCATTTGAAGTAATTGTGATCCTTGTCAGAAACTAGAAAGGGAGCCGATTGGCTCCCTTTTTTGCGTCTTATTTTATACACGCCCCATTTCCGTCAATATCAGGTCCAGAGCAATATCATGGGCCGCACCATCAAACGCCACCAACCCGGATGAATAGGCGATCCCCACCGTGGCCGGTCGTGGATCGAGGGCCAGCGTGCGGTCATAAAATCCCCCGCCATAACCCAGCCTTAGCCGTTGCCGGTTGAAGCCGACGCACGGAATCAGTAAGGCCTGTGGACTGACGATGGCACCGTCAGCCGGAACGGCAACCCCAAAGCTATCTTTCTGCATCGCATCGCCCGGCGTCCAGCGCATAAATCGCAACGGCGCATCTTTACTCACGACCATTGGCAGCGCCAAGCGCACACCTTGCGCGATTAATGCCGCATAAGTCGGGCGTAAATCCGGCTCGTTGCGGATCGGCCAATACACCCCTATGACGACTTCAGGATGATCTTTCGCCAAGCTTGTTGCCCAGTCGATGACATGCTTACCAATGACGGCATTAAAGGCACGCCGTTTTTCTTCCGGAATGGTTTGGCGCAGTGTCAATAATGTGCTGCGTAAATGTGTCTTAATGCGAGCACCCACCTCGTTTTCAGACCCTGAATCGGGGGTGTCGCATGCTATCCTAGACGTCATTATTTGTACTCGCTGATAGAGGATTGTTAAGAATGCATAGAACAAAATTTGCAACAAAATGGGCCGTCGGCATTCTGTTTTCGCTGACGGCGTCGGTCATTATATTGCCCGCAGCGACTGCCCAAACAAGCGCAAGCAAGACCGTTGATACGAGTTATGCAAGTCAGGACGATGCGTTTCTCGCTTTGCGCGATGCTTCGCGTGCCAACAAGGCTGACATCGTTGATGGTCTGGCGTCTGTTTTGAACAATTATGATATTCCTTCTTATGTAGATTACTACCGCCTCAAGCCGCGCATTAAGGATCTGATAGCGCCGGAGTCTGAGATTCGTGACTATCTGAAGCGTTATGAAGGCACAGCGATTGCCGACCGCTTGCGTAACGACTGGTTGCTTGAACTTGGTAAGGCCGCGATCTGGACCACTTTCGATGAGCAGTATCCATTGTTTGCGCTGGACGACGATACCCAGCTCAAATGTTACGCCCTGACGTCCAAGGCGCTCAAAGGCGATAACGTTGCCGATGCGGCGCGTGCTCTGCTGACGAATCCTAAGGATTACGGTCCCGGTTGTACCGACTTGATTGGGACGCTCGCACAAAATAATCAATTCACGCAGACCGACGTATGGTTTCAAGTCCGGCAAGCGGTGGAGTCCGGTTATGGTCCGGTCGCGCGTCGCCTCACGCCCTTTATGGACGCGACCGATGCGCAATTAGCGCAGGCGATTGATAAATCCTCATTGGTGGTCGCCCGTGGCCCCGGTGCCGATCGTACCGGTCACGAACTGTTCATCGTAGCGCTGGGCCGTACCGCTAAAAATGATCCGGCGCAAGCCGCCGCCGCATTAACCTCAGCCGCTGATCAATTGACTGTTGCTGAGCGCGCTCTTGGTTGGGGCCAAATTGCATTGCAAGCATCATTAAAGCTCGATCCGCAAGCCGCTGCCTATTGGCGTGCAGCGCAAGGCGCGTCGTTATCCATGGATGGCTATGAGTGGCGCGTGCGTGCAGCCTTGCGTGCCGGTGACTGGAAACTGGTCAAGAGCAGTATCGAAGCGATGCCGTCAACCTTGCGCGATGATCCGACCTGGATTTATTGGATGGGGCGGTCGTTGATGGCAGAGGGGCGCAACGATCAGGCGAAAAAACTATTTCAGTCGATTGCTGAGCAAACCAATTTTTATGGTCAGTTGGCATTGGAGGAGCTGGGACAAAAAATCGTCGCTTTTTCAGCGCCAACAGTGGTTACTGCGCGTGAGTTGGCCCCGATGCAACAGAACGCGGGCTTCCGTCGCGCTTTCCGCTTTTTTGATATGGGTTTGCGCTTTGAAGGTACGCGTGAGTGGAATTGGGAACTGCGCAAAATGACCGATCGCCAATTATTGGCCGCAGCCGAATTTGCCCGTCAGAGCGACGTCCTCGATCGCATGGTCAATACCTCGGACCGGACTAAATATGAAATTGACTATACCCAACGCTTCCCTTCGCCGCATCGGGAAATTATGACCAGCAATACGCAGGCGCTGGGAATTGACATAGCGTGGGTGTATGGCGTCATTCGTCAGGAGTCGCGCTTTGTCAAAAGTGCGCGTTCGCATGTTGGCGCGTCCGGCCTGATGCAGTTGATGCCAGCAACGGCGCGCTATGTCGCTAAAAAGGTCGGCTTCAACGGCTTTACGCCCGATCAGGTGAATGACGTGGATACCAATATTCTGCTCGGTACCAATTATCTGAGCATGGTGCTCAATGATCTGGATGGTTCGCTGCCGATGGCGACGGCTGCTTATAACGCCGGACCGGGCCGACCGCGTGCATGGCGCTCAAGTTTGCCGGGCAATGTTGAAGGGGCTATTTTTGCTGAGACGATTCCGTTTAGTGAAACCCGCGGCTATGTCAAAAATGTTCTGTCCAACGCGACGTATTACGCGGCTTTGTTTGAAGGTCGTCCGCAATCGTTGAAAGCCCGTTTGGGGAGTGTTGCGCCGAAAAATTTTACGGCATCGGTATTGCCTTAAATCGATTTCTGACTGGTATTTTGATTAACCCGACTTCAAGAAGAGAACTATGCAAACCACAGAACGTGATGCAACCTTGTCCGAGGTATTGAAAAATGCAGGTAAGCCGGGCATGACGCTGGTAATCGGCAACAAGAATTATTCGTCATGGTCGATGCGGCCATGGGTCGCCATGACAGCTTTTAGCATTCCTTTTAATGAAGTGCGGATTTTGCTCGATCAACCGACAACCTCAGCCGATATTTCCGGGTATTCAGCGGCCGGAAAAGTGCCGGTTCTGATCGCTGGTGATCTGCATATTTGGGATTCGTTAGCGATTTGCGAATATCTGGCCGAGCAATTTCCTGATCTGGGGATGTGGCCGAAAGATGTTGCTGCACGGACGATTGCGCGTTCTGTATGTGCCGAAATGCACTCAGGATTCATGGGTATACGTTCGGCGATGTCGATGGATATTCGGGCGAGTCATCCCGGGCAAGGTCACACGCCGCAGGCACAGGGCGATATCGGACGCATTAGCGAGATTTGGGAAAACTGCCTCTCCGAATTCGGTCATCACCGCTTTCTGTTTGGCGACTTCTCGATTGCCGATGCCTTCTTTGCGCCGGTCGTGATGCGCTTCCGCACTTTTGGCGTCTTGCTGGCCCCCGCCTTGCAAGCGTATGTCGAGCGAGTGCAGGCGCATCCCGCCGTTGCCAAATGGATGCGTGAAGCATGCGCAGAAGTCGAAGTATTACCGGATCACGGTTGACATCAACCTGAGACCTATTGTTATGGCGATGAAAATCTTTGTAGTCGGCGGCGCGGTCCGCGATCAATTACTTGGTCTGGCGGTAAAAGACCGCGATTTCGTGGTGGTTGGTGCCAGCCCGGAAGAGATGCGCGCACGCGGTTTTCGTCCGGTAGGCAAAGATTTTCCGGTGTTTTTGCATCCTGAAACGCACGAAGAATATGCCTTGGCACGTACCGAGCGCAAAACCGCACCCGGCTATACAGGTTTTGTATTTCATGCCGATCCGGATGTCACGCTAGAGCAAGATTTAATTCGTCGTGATCTGACGATCAATGCGATGGCACGCGCTGATGATGGCACGCTGGTTGATCCTTACGGCGGGCAAAAGGATGTGCAGGCACGGGTATTTCGGCACGTATCAACAGCCTTTGCCGAAGACCCTGTGCGGGTCTTGCGCGTGGCCCGATTTGCGGCAAGATTGTCTGAATTTACCGTCGCCCCGGAAACCAATACCCTGATGCAGGACATGGCCGCCGCCGGTGAGATTGATGCGCTGGTTCCCGAACGGGTGTGGCAGGAATTATCCCGTGGCTTGATGGAGGCGCGCCCGTCTCGCATGTTTGATGTGCTGCGTGCATGCGGCGCATTGGCAAGAATTTTGCCGGAACTAGACGTCCTCTGGGGCGTACCGCAGCCAGAAAAATATCATCCCGAAATCGATACCGGTGTACACGTCATGATGGTCATCGATACCGCTGCCAAAGAAAATTATTCCTTGCCAGTGCGCTTTGCGGCATTGATGCACGATCTTGGCAAAGGCGTCACGCCAGCCGCCGATTGGCCCAGCCATCACGGGCATGAAGGGCTGGGCGTTAAGTTGGTCGAGCAGGTTTGTCAACGCTTGAAAGTTCCTGGCGAAGTACGCGATCTGGCGCTGATGACGACCCGTGAGCATGGCAATATCGGACGCGCTTTTGCGCTCAAGGCCAGCACACTTGTGACCTTGTTTGGTCGTTGCGATGCGTTTCGTAAGCCGCAGCGGTTTATCGCTATGCTGGAGGCGACAGAATGCGATTATCGCGGCAGAGCCGGCTACGAAGAGCGGTTGTTCTCCCAACGTCCTTATGTAGAGGCCGCTTTGACGGCGGCGCAATCAGTCAACGCAGGCGTTATTGCAGGCATGTTTGCGCAGCAGCCGCAACGCATCCCTGAGGCGATTTATGCTGCACGGACTGCGGCGGTTGACATACTGGTGCAAGTAATGCGAAACAAAGAGAGCACAACATGACTTCGACCGATGGTGCGACGCCTTCCGGGCGCAACGATTCCGCTCAACCTGCAGGCGTGGTTCAGAACACGCCGGTGACCGTCAACATGCCAAGACCCACCATCTACGTTAAAGAATTATCGCGACATGCGCGTAAGCGGCTGTTGCGGCATTTTCTGGCGCTCGATAGCGGCGACCGGTTATTACGCTTCGGGTCCGTCCTGCCGGATGAATTGGTGGAACGTTATGTCAACAATCTGGACTTTTCTCGCGATACTATTTTTGGCGTCTACGACCGAAAGTTGCGCCTGCTGGGCGCCGGTCATCTGGCATTTGCCCCGCGTGAGACGTTACCAGCTATGCGAGCGTCGACAACGAAGGAGCGGGTTGCCGAATTTGGGGTCTCGGTGTCGGCGATTGGACGTGGTGTCGGCGTTGGCACGCGCTTGTTTGAGCGGGCGGCGATTCATTGCCGCAACGCCGATATCGATACGCTCTACATGCATTGTTTATCATCCAACAAAGTCATGATGCACATCGCCAAAAAAGCCGGCATGACGATTCACCGCGATTATGGTGAGGCCGATGCGTATCTGAAGTTATTGCCCGCCAGTGCTGCGACCCTGATGCAGGAAGCCATGCAAGAGCAGGCTGCCACCCTGGACTACACGCTCAAAGCCAACGTCCGTGCCGCCGTAAAGTGGCTGCGTAATTTGCCGGGTTTTAAACGCGGATAGGGCCTTTTACAGCAGCGGTAACGCCGTCGTATCTTTTAAGCGTTGCAACGCAAAGCTTGATTTGACATCCAGCACGGCGGAGTGACGCAGTAGCGTTTCCATCATAAAGCGTGAAAAATGCGCCATATCCTCGACGTGTACGCGGAGTAAAAAATCCATTTCCCCCGTCATGGCATAGCACGCCACCACCTCCGGCCAATGCGTCACAGACGCCGAAAAATCGTCGCGTGGCGATTGCGCAGGGATAACACCGGATCGACTGCTGCCACTGGCTTGCGAAGCGCCGTGTTTTTCGAGACGGACGTTGACGTAAGCGAGCAAGCCCAAACCAATTTTTTCCGGCGCTAATAAGGCGACATATTGCCGAATCACACCGGTTTGTTCTAATCGCTTGATGCGTCGCAGACAGGGAGATGGCGACAGGTTGACGCGCTCGGCGACTTCTTGATTGGTGAGGCGCCCATCTTCCTGCAAAATTGCCAAAATTTTACGATCAGTTTTATCCATTTCTACAGCAGCCATAAAACACCCTAAATGTGATTAATGGCGCAATATTATGCCTCGGACATCGATTTTTCAAGAATGTTTGCAATTTTCTGCTGAGGCCAGCCACTTATACTAATCTTAAGCAAAATGATGCAATTTGCAGTGCAAATCCGACTAGTTTAATAATGCGTTTTCAGGAGACAAAAAATGGACTTTCAACCTTGGGATAACCCGATGGGAACAGACGGCTTCGAGTTTATCGAGTACGCCGCACCGGACCCGCAAGCGCTAGGCGCCTTATTCGAAAAAATGGGTTTCACAGCCATTGCGCGGCATCGTCACAAAGCGGTCACTTTATATCGTCAGGGCGATATCAACTTCATCATCAACGCCGAGCAAGACTCATTTGCACAACGGTTTGCGCGTCAACACGGACCATCGGTGTGCGCCATCGCGCTACGCGTGCAAGATGCCGCGTTTGCGTATAAACGTGCTTTGGAATTGGGTGCTTGGGGCTTTGATAATCGCACCGGACCGATGGAGTTGAATATCCCGGCTATCAAAGGTGTCGGCGATTCGCTGATTTATTTTGTCGATCGCTGGCGTGGCAAGGATGCTGTCGGCGGCGTGGGTAGCATTGGCGATATCAGTATTTATGACGTTGATTTTGTCGCTATTCCCGGTGCAGAAGTCAAACAAGTCGGTTGCGGACTGACCTATATCGATCATTTGACGCACAACGTGCATCGTGGCCGCATGAAAGAATGGGCTGATTTTTACGAGAATTTATTTAATTTCCGTGAAGTACGTTATTTCGATATCGAAGGGAAATTGACCGGACTGAAATCCAAAGCCATGACCTCCCCCTGCGGAAAAATTCGTATTCCGATCAATGAGTCGTCGGATGATAAATCGCAAATCGCAGAATATCTCGACCTCTATCACGGCGAAGGTATCCAGCACATTGCGTTGGGTACGGATGATATTTACACCAGCGTCACCAACATGAAAGCGCGTGACGTCGCATTTCAGGACACGATAGAAACCTATTACGATATTATCGACCGCCGTTTACCCGAGCATGGTGAGCGCCTTGAGGATTTGAAGCGTTTGCGGATACTCATTGATGGCAACAGTAACGCCAGCACGCGCGAATTATTGTTGCAGATATTTACCCAAAACGTGATCGGGCCGATATTTTTCGAGATCATTCAACGCAAGGGCGATCAAGGGTTTGGCGAGGGTAATTTCCGGGCATTGTTTGAATCAATTGAGCTCGATCAGATCAAGCGTGGCGTGCTCAAAGACGTTGCATAGATCAACGACCCAAGGATAGTGAGTATGAATAAGCGTGAAGATAATGCAGTCAACACCGATGATTTTTTTGCGACCGTAGCCGAAAAATCAGACGGTGCGGGCCTGCGTGGTGACTACAGCAACATCGACGACCAGTATGTCGTTGCCCAAAAATGGGAAACCTACACGCCAGCGCAACACGCCCTATGGCGGCGCTTGTATCAACGTCAGGCCAGGCTCATTCCGGGCCGCGCCTGCGATGTCTATATCGAGAGTCTGGAGCGCTTGAATATAGGCGAGGGCATTCCCGACTTTGCGCAGCATTCGGCGTTGCTCTTCAAGGCGACTGGCTGGGAGTTGGTGGCTGTTCCGGGGTTGGTGCCTGACCATGTTTTTTTTAATCATCTGGCAAACCGTCGCTTTCCCGTCACCGTCTGGTTACGCGAGCCGGAAGAGTTTGATTACATCGTTGAGCCGGATGTTTTCCACGACTTTTTCGGGCATGTTCCGCTACTGTTTAATCCGATTTTTGCCGATCATTTGCAAGAGTATGGCAAGGGTGGTTTAAAGGCGTTGAAAGTCGATGGACTGGCGATGCTGGCGCGTTTGTATTGGTACACGATTGAGTTTGGTCTGATCGACAGTGCGCAAGGTTTGCGTGTGTATGGGGCCGGTATTTTGTCATCGGGCGGAGAAATTGAGCACTGTCTGACTAGCCCTTCACCGCTGCGCATTCCATTCAATCTGGAGCGCGTGATGCGGACCTCATACAAAATCGATTCTTATCAGGAAACCTATTTTGTGATTCGTAGTTTTGAACAATTGTTTGTTGATACGGCGCCAGACTTCACACCGCTGTATCAAAAGTTGGCGTCCCTGAAACCGCTTTCGCCGAACGCATTACAAGCCGGTGAGATCAATTGCCCGCATAACTGAATTTATAAAAAATAATAAATGCATTGGGCAAAAAAAACGGATTCTGCCGGGGAGAGCAGAATCCGTAACTAGTGATAAATGGGAACACTAGAGGGAGGAATGTCTGAAACAACCGGTCCAGGGAGGTCATCAGTTGTTTCAAACAAGACATCATTACACTCCTGAGGCTGCTTGTTTCCCAACGGACTTACGCCTTGTTACAGTTGTTACGCAGTATCAGATTTGACTACATAGGGATATATAGCTCTGTGCGTTGTACCGCAGATTGGCTTATTATTGATAAGGTCTGCATCCTGATCAGACAGAAGCAAACAGAAGTAAGCAAAAATAGATGAGAACCAGAACGAAACCATAAAAGAAAGAACGATTTACTTACAAAGTAAATACGTTTTAACCGCACGAGCAACCCTCGCGCTGTGCATGCAAAAACATAATTTTTGGCACGGAGACCGAATGAACGCACCACTCTCAACACAATTGCTGCCCACAGATTCGTCAGAATCGCATGGTCCGGCATCTTCCCCTATATCTTTAGACGATAAATTCACCCTCGAACGCGGGCGCGCCTTTATGACAGGCACGCAGGCAATTATTCGATTACCGATGTTGCAGCATCAACGCGATGTCATGGCGGGTTTGAACACTGCAGGATTTATCACCGGTTATCGTGGATCGCCCTTGGGCAGTGTCGATTTGACAGCCGCCAAGGCAAAAAAATATCTCGACGCGCATAACGTCAAATTCCATCCCGGCATGAACGAAGATCTGGCGGCGACCAGCGTGTGGGGTACGCAGCAGGTAAATTTGTTTCCGGGTGCGCAGTACGACGGCGTATTTGGACTGTGGTACGGCAAAGGCCCCGGCGTTGACCGTTGCGGCGACGTTTTTAAGCATGCGAATATGGCCGGCACCTCCAAACACGGCGGTGTATTGGTATTGGCTGGAGACGACCATGCCGCCAAATCATCGACTACCGCGCATCAAAGCGAACATATTCTCAATGCCTGCGGGATTCCGGTCTTGTATCCGTCCTCGGTTCAGGAATATCTCGATTACGGGATGCATGGCTGGGCCATGAGTCGCTATACCGGCTTGTGGGTATCCATGAAATGCGTAACCGATCTGGTTGAGTCGGGCGCGTCGGTTGACCTCGACCCGGACCGCGTAAAGATAGTCTTGCCGACCGATTTTGAAATGCCTGCGGATGGCTTGAATATTCGCCTGCCCGACACCGTGCTGGGACAAGAAGCACGGATGAATAATTTCAAATGGTACGCCGCGCTGGCGTATGCGCGTGCCAACAAGTTGAACAAGATCATCTGGGATAGCCCACGTGCCAGAATCGGGATTATCACCGCCGGTAAATCGTATCTCGATACGCGCCAGGCGTTGGCCGATCTTGGAATTGATGAGGGAGTCGCGCGCGATATCGGGATTCGCTTGTTTAAAGTCGGCATGACCTGGCCGCTGGAGGCTGAAGGCGTGCGCGAGTTTGCACAAGGGCTGGAAGAGATTCTGGTGGTCGAAGAAAAACGCCAGATTCTCGAATATCAACTCAAGGAAGAACTCTACAACTGGCGTGATGACGTGCGTCCGCGTGTGGTGGGCAAGTTTGATGACACAGGCGAGTGGAGCAATCACGGTGCTGGTCATGGCGATTGGCTGCTGCCAGCAACCTACGAATTGAATCCGGCGCAGATTGCACGGGCGATAGCGTCGCGGATTTCAAAATACTTTGCTGGTCACCCGGTCGAACAACGCGTCAAGGAGCGGGTCGCCTATCTGGAGGCCAAAGAAGCGCTGCTCAATATCAGTAGCAAGCCAGACCCCAACAAAGATCGCGTGCCGCATTTTTGCTCGGGCTGTCCGCACAACACCTCCACCAAATTACCGGAAGGCAGCCGTGGGCTGGCCGGTATCGGTTGCCATTACATGGTGCTCTGGATGGATCGCGAAACCTCGACATTCACGCACATGGGCGGAGAGGGCGTGAACTGGATCGGTCAAGCGCCATTTACCAGCGAAAAACATGTGTTTTCGAATCTGGGCGATGGGACGTATTTCCATTCCGGTTTGCTGGCGATACGCGCATCGGTGGCGGCCAAAGTCAATATTACCTACAAGATTTTATATAACGATGCAGTCGCCATGACGGGCGGTCAGGCGTTTGACGGCCCGCTCGATCCGGCCATGATTTCACGCCAGATTGCGGCCGAAGGCGTCTCGCCGATTATTGTGGTCACCGATGAGCCGGATAAATATCCGTCGGACATCAATTGGGCCCCGGGTGTGACGATCCGTCATCGCAGCGAGCTTGACGCCGTGCAACGAGAGTTGCGCGAAATCGTCGGGACCTCGGCCATGATTTACGACCAGACCTGCGCATCAGAAAAACGTCGCCGTCGGAAACGTAACGAATATCCAGACCCGGCTAAACGCGCCGTCATCAACGAGGCCGTCTGCGAAGGTTGCGGCGACTGTAGCGTGCAATCGAATTGCCTCTCCGTCGAGCCGTTGGAGACCGAATTCGGGCGCAAGCGTCAGATTAATCAATCGTCTTGCAATAAGGATTTTTCTTGCGTAACGGGTTTTTGCCCGAGCTTTGTCACGGTCGAGGGCGGTCGTCTGAAGAAACCGGCAAAAATATCAGCCAAGCCGATTGCTGCACATGCTGGCGAGCAAGTTGCGGAAGCCAGTTTGCCGACGCCGATTTTGCCAACGACTATTAAGCCCTACGGCATTCTGGTCACCGGCATCGGTGGCACCGGCGTCGTCACGATCGGGCAGATTTTGGCGATGGCGGCGCACATTGAGGGCAAGGGGTGCTCGGTGCTCGACATGAGCGGTCTGGCGCAAAAGGGTGGACCGGTGATGTCGCATGTGCGTCTGGCTGATCATCCTGAGGATATTTACTCCACTCGGGTCGGTACTGGCGACGCGGATTTGGTGATCGGTTGTGATGCGATTGTCACGGCGAGCCGCGATGCGTTGTCGCGTATGGGCGAAGGACGTACCTTTGCGGCGATCAATGCCACGCGCACACCAACGGCTGCGTTTGTGAAAAATCCGGACTGGCAGTCACCGGACGTCGCCGCCGAAAAAGATATTCGTGCAGCTTGTGGCCATGATCGGGTTGAGTTTATAGACGCAGGCAGAATCGCCACGGCGCTCATGGGTGACGGGATTGCGACCAATATGTTCATGCTGGGTTATGCATGGCAAAAAGGCTGGGTCCCATTAACCGAGGCTTCGTTGTGGCGGGCAATTGAGTTGAACGCGCTGCAAGTGGAATTCAATAAACAGGCCTTCACCTGGGGCCGTACTGCGGCCCTGGATCCGGTTGGATTGGATCAACGCACTCGGCCTGCTAATACAGCGGAGAGTCCGGCACAAGTCATCGAGTTTAAACGCACACCAACGTTAGTCGATGTCATGGCACGTCGGGTTGCCTTTTTGAGTGCCTATCAGGATGCTGCGTATGCCGAGCAATATCGACAATTTGTGGTGCAGGTCCGTGACGCAGAGCGGCAATTGCATCCCGATAGCGCTGGTCGCGGATCATCGCGACTGAGCATGGCGGTGGCGACGTATCTGTTCAAGTTGATGGCTTATAAAGATGAGTATGAAGTTGCACGCTTATATACCGATGGCGCTTTCAACGCTAAAATTGCGGCTATGTTTGAAGGCGACTACAAGCTAACATTTCATCTGGCACCGCCGTTATTTGCCAAACACGATGCACGTGGACATTTGATCAAGCAGGAATTCGGTCCGTGGATGATGCGCGCATTCGGTCTGTTGGCCAAATGCAAGTTTTTGCGCGGCGGTAAGTTTGATCTCTTTGGCTATACCGCCGAACGCAAGGAAGAGCGTGCGTTGATCACGCATTATCGTCAAACGATAGAATCGTTATTGCCGCGATTAACGTCGGAAAATCTGGCGAGCGCTGTCGCCATTGCTAGTATTCCGGAAGAAATTCGCGGTTACGGCCATGTGAAGGATCGGCATTTGATGGCAGCCAGGCAGAAGGAGAAGCAGTTGCTGAGCGAGTTTGATCATCCCTCACCGGCAACCCATTCGATTGCTGCGTAACCTTGTATTTTGTTGTTGAAAAAAATGGCCTGAATATTCAGGCCATTTTTTATTGCAAGATAGTGTGGATCTGTTGCGGATTAAGTAGAACTTAGATTGTTGAGTGGGGTTTCCATAGCGCGCACAAGGACCGGCGACTGAGCGGGCAGAATTGTCGGCTTAGTATAGAAATACCTGAATAGGGCAATGCCAGAACCCAGGATTAGGCCTAGCAATAGCCCTAGCAAACCAGATTTGAGCATCCCGGGAGTTGCTCGTTGCGGAATGATCGGCTGGGCAATAAAAGATGTTTTTTCCACATACAACGAGCGGGCATTCATATTATCTATCGTAATGTTGTTAAATACGCTGCGCTCCACTTCATCTTCCAGATTCAGATTGAGCTGATTCTTTATGGCAGGCAGTGCGGCGAGAAACTGATCGCCAGAAGTGCTTTTGTTTAACAATGCTTGAACCGCTCCGTAATAGCGTAAGTAAATAGTATTCATTTGCTGCTCACGGATGATACGTGGCAAGTTTTGAGTTTTCTCAGCTATCTGAGTTTCGATGGCTACCAATTGCGTGACCGGTGAAAGAAAGCGTTCATTACCGTCTGTAATCGTGATCGGCTGCCGATTTTCGAGGCGTGTTGAGTCCGGATATTCACGCAAAATAGTTTGCATGGATGCTTTTTTGATTTTTAATTGATTGAGTTCATATCGGGCAGCGATGGTCTCATTGTCGAATTTTCCGGCATTAGCTTGATATTGCGTAAAGCGTTTGCGTACCAAATCCCGGTAATTGAGAAGGATGGTTGTGTCGCGCAGAAAATCGCCCAAAATAAACACACCATGTTGTGCGCCCAAAGGCGTTGCCGCTTTGTACGAAATTTTCAAACCAGAAATGTCAGCGTCTTCATTTTTTGGAACAGCGCTCGGAACATCTCTTAATTCGGATCGGGTAACAGGATAAATAGGTTCGATTAACGATTCCAAATGCGTACGGCTTACGAAGTTTTCTTGATTGAGATCAGCTAACTGGGTTTTGGTGAGCGTTTTAGCAAAGTCTTCCCAGCGTGACGGTGCGATGACCGCGGTTTGAAGTCGCTTAAAGTCAGAAAAAGACATTTCCATCTGGAAATAGCCTTCGCTTTTATAGCTGCTTATTGCCCAACCAACCACAATGGCTGCTAATGTAATCGTCATGGTGACAAGCAATACCAAGCCTTTGGTTTGCCACATAGCGGTAGCGACTTCTCTCAGATCGATAGTGCCAACATTTCGATCATCTTGTTGATAGGTATTAATTTTAAGCCTCGTTACATTCAGTAAGTAGTTTTACTAAGTAAGGCTGCATAATCGTTTATACCTTTTCACATTCGCCAGGCCATTCAGTTGTACTGTCTGCGCAGGGATGTCGCTTGGTCTAAATAATTATGTGGCCTTACTTATCGGCAACGAATAGTGGAGATTGGATCAATCTAAAGGCTGATTTATAATTTCCGCCATGTTATACGGCAATAATTATATAGGGATAACCTTATTTTTTAAGATTAATCTTAGTGCTTGCCCAGAGGAAACAAGGTTGTTCTGTCATTCAGATCGATACAAATTGCCGGTAGCCACGTGCCCTTAACGCGCAAGCCGGACAAGTGCCGCAACCGTAGCCCCAGTCATGCAATATGCCGCGATCGCCCAGATAACAGGTATGTGTATCAGCACGAATCAAATCAACCAGCGCATCGCCGCCCAAGTCTTGGGCCATCTTCCATGTTTCTGATTTGTCGATCCACATCAATGGTGTTTCAAGTTTTATACGGGTCGCCATGCCAAGGTTGAGCGCAACTTGCAACGCTTTCATAGTGTCGTCGCGACAGTCTGGATAGCCGGAAAAGTCGGTTTCACACATACCGCCGACCAATACGTCAAGACCGCGCCGGTACGCAACGGTGGCAGCTACAGTCATGAACAACAGATTGCGACCGGGCACAAACGTATTCGGCAAGCCGTTTTCCTGCATGACGATTTCGACATTTTCGGTCATCGCGGTGGCGGATATTTTGGAAATGATGGACAAATCGATGACGTGGTCTTCGCCCAGCTTGTGGTCCCACTGGGCTGACTGCGTACGCAATTTTTTCAACAAGATCGGGCGTTGCGTCAGTTCAATCGCATGGCGCTGGCCATAATCGAACCCAATCGTTTCAACGCGGTCATAGCGGGAGAGCGCCCAAGCCAGGCAGGTGGTGGAGTCCTGGCCGCCGCTGAAGAGAACTAATGCGCCGTTTGAGATGGTCATATAAGTCTTTTTAAAGTGAGAGTAAAAATGGCGTGATTGCGGTTATTTAATAATAGTATTGAGCGTCTGATCGACAAAATCATTGTTCGGGTCGGTGAAGCGGATGCGAATGGGATACCACTCAAGCGAAGGCGCCAGCCAGATATCGAGACGTTGTCCGGTGTCGTCCGGTGGCGGGGCGCGGAAAATATGCACCGCCTCGACTTCGCCGATCCCGGTAGTGATTTTTTCTCGGTTAATGACGGTGAAGTGCCAGGGTTCTGCGTCGCGCTGACCAGCTACAAAAAACGACCAGACCGAGCCAACTTTGAATTGTTTTGCTGCTGCGCGTGCTACCGCAGCCAGTTGCCAGACGATACTTGTGCGATCCTGTTCGCCGCCTTTGATGGGATAAGAGGCGTCGGATTGCGAGAAAGTGATGGTGCCGCCACCGTCGGCACTGCGATTAAATGTCGTCGTGGTGCTGTTTTTATGGAAACGCTTATCAATGAATTGCGCTGGAGCTAAGCCATAATCATCGATTTTTCCGTTACTTTTTGCTTCCAGTATTTTTCCAAAAAGCATGGCGCTTGTGACCGCTTCAACACTAAATTTCCGTCCGTTGGTTTGCCACTTAACCACCGCCTCGCCATTGATGGAGAGGCCACTTTGTCTTGCTCTGATGGCGTAATTTAATTCGGCCGAAGGCGGAAGATCAAAGCGTCGTTTAATCGTTAAATGGTCGACTGCGTGATCCTCTGTGCCCGTGGCTGCCGATGCGACGATGCAGACACCGAACAGAAGGGTGGCGATGCAAATACGTGAAATCGCACGTAGGGAGAATTTCATAGTGCCTTTTTAAATAATGTCGATGGGCAATCGTTGGTTTTCACACGGCAATGCGCAGAGGGAAAGTCACCGAGAAAAATCAGCCGGGTGCCGTTGTTACATCAAGTTGCTTCAGCTTAGTGAGCGACATATCCAAATAGTCGCCATCGTTTTCGGTGAAGCGTAATTTGACCGGATACCACTGCTGTTCGGGCGCAAGCCAGATATCCAATGTTTTTTCATAGGAGCCAGCTTGGGGCTTGCGCGCCAGATGCCAGGTTGTCACAGTACCCGTGCCGACTCTGATTTGTTCCTGCCCAATGACTTGGAAACGCCATGTTTCCGCATCCCGGTCCCCGGCGACGAATACATCAATGACCGCACCGGAGACGATTTTGCCAGCGTCGCCGCGACCGATACTGGCGAGTTGCCAGACGATACTGGCGCGGTCCTGCTCTCCACCAGTACGCGGGTAGCTATTGGTAGAGGCGGAAAACGTAATGGTATTGCGCTCACGATGGAAGTGCGTGTTGGTGGCAGATTTGCGGAATTTCTTTTCTGTATAGAGTTCCGGAGCCACGCCAAAACCATTGATTTCACCTGCACTTTTAAAGTCCAGTGCGCTAATGAACAGCGCACCAGCTTCACCATTGATGGTGTAGTTGTGACCATCGGTTTGCCAGGTAATTTTTCCGCTGCCGTAAAATGTTTGTCCCTTTTTTAATGCTTGGACATCGTATTTTAACTCTGCAGACGGTGGTGGTTGAGTGTTGTAGTGGACTGCGGTTGGGGCGATCGGGCCGACTTCCTGCGTTGCTGATGCTGCTGTCTCTGTACCGGGGCTATTTTTCGTTGGCTCCTGGCCGCCATTGCCTTCGGGAGAATCCAGGCTGGTGATCGTCTCGACAGGGATGATGGGTGTTCTTGTTTCCCGGATGGGTGTGTCGAGCACTTCTGGCTCCTGCACTTTTGGTGGCGCAACTATTTTTCTCGGGACTTTACGCGGTGCCGGTGTTGGTTTGATGGGTTTTGGCGCCATGATCGGTTTGGCGACCGGCGGCAATGGTTTGAGCTCTGCCAGGATAATTGTCGACTGTTCGGATGCACTCTTGGATATGCTGAGCTTGCCGCTGCCCCAGTTGATCAGGAAAATATGTAGCGCAATCGAGATCGCGAGTACGATCAGCCAGCGCAGTTGTCGTGATCCGGTACGTTTAGGTGGAACCGGTTGCCCGCTGAGCGCGTTTCCGATTATGTGTGGGTGAGCCTTTGTCATGGTCGTAGTGTAAACCGTAACACTAGCAGGCTACTGTCTTATGCATGGTATGCAACGTTCTAATCGTATTTTGAGATGCTCTGGCTTGTTAAAAAGAGGGCGTCTGCGTTCTGCTCGCCATCAGGCTGAGAAAATAAATTGTCCTATCGCTGTCCTGTTGCTACATAGGCATTGTGCCTCGGTATAGTATGAGGACTCACGCAAAACCGCTCCAGCGGCGTTAAAAAATGTACAGCATGTCTCTTCAGGAGATTTGTATGAGTAATCCAACTATTTTCGGGGTAGATCTCATGTCGGATAGCATCGATTTCATCAAAAAAATGTGGGGCGGCATGGGCGTGCCGGGCATGGTCGTACCGACCCTTTCAGTGGAAGAAATAGATAAAAAGATCGCTGATTTGAAGGCGGTTGAAGGGTGGCTTAGTTTGAATTTGAATATGTTGCGCGGCACCATACAGGGGCTGGAAGTACAAAGTGCAACATTGTCGGCATTGCAGTCGATAGTTGCCATCAGTATGCCGAAAGCTGACGAGAAACCATTTTCCGGTTTTGCGAGCGGATCGCCATCGTCGACCACGGCAGCAGAAAACCCAAGTGACGGTACAGCAGCGTGGGCCGCCATGGTGTCGCAATTTCCTTTTTCGTTCATCCCGGAAACCACCAAGACTGCGGATGAGGTAACGCCGAAGTCAGAGGCTGCGCCGATTGTGGCGTCAGCTCCACCGAGAGAGGCGGATTCGGTCCCCGATAAAACGACAGAGACGCAAGTCCCATCCGCTACTGCCGGGGCTTGGTGGGATGCACTACAAAGCCAATTCAAGCAAGTTGTTAGCAGCGTCATGGCGGCAGAGGCAACCCAAACTAAGGATGCGTCCGAAGCTTTGAAGCCTTCAGCCAAGCCTGAACCTGCACTGAAGAGTAAAGGCGCGACGGTGAAGGCGCGGGCCCAAGCTAATCCTAAAACGTCAACCACTACCGCCACTAAAGCATCGCGTAAAGTCGCAGTTAAACCTGCTGCTGCTCGCGCAAAAAAAGTGACGCCGAAGTAATGACGCCGAAGTAAGGACGCGGCAATGTGAATTGAGGCGTTATTTAATGGCGTGCTGCGCGCTTCAAGACACGCATAAAACTGCCCAATATGGGCAGTTTTTCATAGAGCTCTTCTGCCGCATCCCAATAATCGCGATGATAAATAACCAGCTCATCTGCGTTAAATCGAAAATGCGTGGCGCCCCGTATACATTGCTCTGCGGTTGAAAAGCGTTTCATACGGAAGTGAAATTCCCATGCAGTGAAAGCGGTATCGTCTTGCTGCATGTATTGCGTCACCACGAAGCGCGGTGCATCAACCTGCGCAAACATATGCGTCAACAGGTGCTTGATGGCAGGCAGTCCGGTGAGCTCATTGAAGGGGTCCTTGTACCAGGCGTCTGGCGCGTAAATCTGATCGAGTAACGTCACATTGGCGATAGTGAGAGTTTCATAAAACTTGACCAGACGCAGCAGACTTGCCTGCTGATTCTTTTGTTGACTTTCACTGTTCGTAATCTCGCTACTCATAAGCCTGTCACCTTGTGAATCAATGCAAAGTAAGTCCGGTACGGCAACAAGCGCGCTAATCGTAGCCAGTTGGTGAACCGTTTTGGAAAATGGATATGAAAGTGTCCACGTTCAATACCATCAATGAGTTGTTCTGCGGCGCTGGAAGGTGACATTAAGGCGGGCATAGCAAAGTCGTTATTTGCCGTCAGTGGCGTATCCACAAAACCAGGATTAATCAGATAGACACCAATTCCGCGTGGCCGCAGATCGAGGTATAAACACTCTGACAAATTAATCAGCGCAGCCTTGGTTGGGCCGTAGACCATCGCCTTCGGCAGACCGCTGTAGCCTGCGACTGAGGCAACAATGCCGATAGCCCCACGACCTTGCTTGAGTAATGTCGGCAGAGTTGCATCAAGGCAATGCATGACGCCGCCCAGGTTGAGATCAATTAAGCCGTTGGCGACGTCAAGATCGAAACTGTCGGCGCGCATTTCGCCATACCCGCCAGCGACGATCAAGATCAGATCGATGCCCTCCCATTCGTCAAGAATATGGTCGCGTGCGGCCAGCACGGTTGCGTGGTCAGTGATGTCTAGTACAACGGTTAAGGCCTTGGGCTGACCCACTGCTATCGCATGTAATCGGGCAGCATTCCGGGCCGATAAAGCGACACGCGCACCTTTTGCAAGTAACTGGCGCGCGGTTTCTGCGCCGATACCGCTAGAGGCACCGATGATCCAGACGCGTTGCTGATGCCAGTTGGTGATTCTAGGATTAAGCGGATTCAATAGCGGCATATTTTTTTGTGCGATAGATGTGAGGGCTGACGATGTTAAGGACGTTTAGTAAACGATAAACTAATGTCACCAAGCTTAAAGCCGAATTTACTCATCACAGCATGATTGAGCATGACGTTCTGATCCATCTGGACCATTAAATCGTCGAGACTGACATTGATGATACGGCCATCAACGGGCAACGCTAGTACATATTTCCAATGCAGCGTATTGCCGTTGGTGATGCCGATTGCTTCGCCGACGACATCGGGTGCGGTGCCGATGAATTTGTTGTCGGCTACTTTTTTCAAGGTCCAGATGCGGCGCTGCTTAGTGCCGTCAGAATAGGTGAAATCTTCGTCGAGTGTGCCGGTGTCGCCATCCCATTTGCATTGAATGACGACGGTGAAGCGTTTGACTACTTTACCTGAGCGATCCTGAAACATGCCCCATGCGTCGAGCGTGCCGTTAAAGTATTGCGGCAAACTGAGTGTCGGTTTTTGGTTCGCATACTGCTCGGATTCAGATGTTGTGCTGCATCCGCCTAAAAGAATAGCGAGGGCAATAAGTGCAATTTTTAGAATCAATTTCATGTTGTTCTTTCGAAAGTTTAAATATTGCGCAGTGGCGCTTTCCACAAAATGGCTGCCGCCACCAGTTTTAATGTGCACGGTAAGACCGCATAACCAATCGCCAATGCCTGCGCACCTTGCGCATTGACGAGATGGGGGTGATAGCCAAGCTGCTGTAGCAATGGCAAAGAAATACCGGCCGCCAGCGCCAGATTGATTTTGGTGGCCCAGTTCCAGATACCGAAATACGCGCCTTCTTTTTGGCGGCTATGTCCGCCGTCGGCAATCACCGCGGCAAGTAGGGCTGGCGGTAATAGAAGATCGGCTCCCAGCGCCACGCCAGACATGATGCAGATCAGGGAAAAGGGCAGGATATTGCCAGCCGATAAACCGTAAGCCCAGACAAACGCGACAATCGCCAACAACATCGCTGCCAGCCAGACCCGCGCTTCGCCGTAGCGTCGTGCCAGTGCGGCCCAGCCCGGCATGGAGATAGCTCCGGCCAAAAAATAAAGCATCAAAAACAGTCCGCCGTATTTTCCCAATTGCAATTGGTCGTCTACAAAAAAAAGAAAGAGTGTTGCGGGGACCGCCGCCGCAATCCCGTTCACCACAAAGATGCCGAACAGCCAACGAAAGCGCAGATTGCTAAACGGCAGTAATACGCTGTAGACGCCTTGCGCTGGTTTGGTGACGTCCCAGCTTAACTTCATTGGTCGTGGGGCAATCTGTAGCAGCCATGCTGTCGCGAGCAAAAAAAGGATGAATACCGGCGGCAGCACCGCCATCCCAAACAAGCTTGGCAGCGCCGCTGCCAGCACGACACCGATCAAGCCGCAGCCTTCACGTGTAGCGGTCAGGCGTGCGCGCTGGCCTTGTGCCTGGGTGAGTGCCGCACCCCAACTTTGATGGGCGATAGTGGCAATGCTAAAGCCAACGTAGACCACCAGCAATGCCAGGATCAACCATGTCAACGGTAGCGATGCTACGAAAGCGGGCGGCAAAAATAGCGCACTGAAACCGACGGCGAGTAGCGGTACGGCAATCCAGATGGCGTTTTTGTAGCGGTGCGTCATGGTCGAGCGATCGAGCCAGTGACCAATCGCCGGATCGATAAAGGCGTCGCACAAGCGCGTCAGCAGAAGGACTACGCCGATTAGCGACAGTGAAATGCCAAAGCGCTCAGCGTAGAAGGCGGGAATATAGACGTAGACCGGGAGGGCAACTAACGCTAGCGGCAATCCGAACAGGCCGTATTTCAGGAGCGCAGGAAAGGCGAGCTTGGTCATGGGCGCGGTGCCATTGGCGCGGCATCCGTGAGCAACTGTTTGCGCAGAGTAGGGTCAGTGGTTTTAGGGGAGAGCCAGATGCCGAAAAATGCGTCGGAGAATGTCTGATCGGGGATGTCGCCAAGCACTTTTCCGTTCATATAAAAGCGTGCGCCCTGGCCCGGTAGGAAGATGCCTGTGAGGTGTGAGCCGTCAACGACGTTTGGAAAAATCGCTTTCATTTGGGTAAGCCACGTAGCGTATTGCGCTGCGCTGCCCATGCCTGTTTTACGCATTTGTTCGATGCTGGCTTGGGCAATTTTTTCGCCATTTAATGCGCGGTCGTAGCGCAAGTCGAGTGCATAGCTGGCCGCCTCTGATACCGCTGCTTGATAGCCTTTATCGCCGACCCAGAGTTGCGCCGTATAAATAGAAATACCAAACCAGGTGTATCGGCCTTGGCCTGCTAATCGAGCGTTGGCGATGACGTTTTGGATATGTGGCGGCGCAGGCGGGTTGGTCACCATATCGGTCGCGCCGACGTTGGAAAGCAACCCAAACATTAGCGCATAGCCCAACAACAAGGTGCGCCGCGCGCTGGCCCTGATCATATTTTTTGCAAGGTAAATTGCGCCACATTAATGCTGCCGGCAAGAAATCCAGCTTCGCAATACGCCAGATAGAAATCCCAGGTACGCAGAAACCGATCGTCAAAACCTTGCGCACGCACGCGCGGTAATTGTTCCTTAAAGGCGCGCCGCCATTCGACCAATGTGCGTGCGTAATCGAGTCCGAACGAAAAATGATCGACTACGCGCAAGCCGTGCTTTTCTGCTTGTTGGCGGAAGGCCATGGGCGAGGGCAGCATGCCGCCGGGGAAAATATATTGCTGAATGAAGTCGGTGCCGCGTCGATAGCGTTCGAACAGTTCATCGGCGATCACGATGGTTTGCACGCAGGCGCGACCGCCGGTTTTGAGATTGCGGGCGATACAGGAAAAATAACTCGGCCAGTATTTCTCGCCCACGGCTTCGAACATTTCGATAGAGGCGATGCCGTCGAATTGGCCGTCGGTATCGCGATAATCCTGCAAGATCAGCTCGACCTGATCGACCATTCCGACTTCTTGTAACCGTTGGTTGGCAAAGTGGAGTTGTTCAGTGGAGAGGGTCAGCCCGGTAACGTGGGCTTTTGCTTCGCGCACGGCGATTTCGGCAAAGCCGCCCCAGCCGCAGCCGATTTCTAATACGCGGGCATCGGCGTTGAGGTTGAGCTGGTTGAGGATGCGGCGATATTTTGCATCTTGCCCTTGCTGAAGATTCTCAACGTGATCGTCTGAAAACAAGGCGCTCGAATAGGTCATCGAGGGGTCTAGCCACAGTTGATAAAAGGCATTGCCGATATCGTAATGGGCGTGGATATTTTTGCGGCTGCCGGTTTTGCTATTGCGGTTGAAGAGGTGCTTGATGCGGTAGAGCAGATTGCCCCACCAGGTGCCGTAAATGACGGATTCGATCACTTGCCGATTGCGGATGAAAAGTTCGATCAGTCCGGGCAGATTGTCGGTGCTCCAATGACCGTCGATAAACGTTTCTGCAAAGCCGATATCGCCTGATTTTAGCGCTGCATGAAAAACGTCCCAGTTCTTGAGTGTCATCGCGATCGGCCGATCATGCACGCTGCCGCATCCGTAAGTGGCGCTTTGTCCGTCTGGGAAGGTCATCACCAGAATACCGTGATCGAGCTTACGCAAGAGCGTGAGTATGAACTGTACCTGGGGCGGAAAATGTTGTGTTGAGAGACTATTTTGTTCTTGTGCATAATCGAGCACGCCATCATCTACGCCAATAAGGGGTGGATTGGTGTTCATCGGGAGACCTCGTTGGATGGGGGAGCAGGTTTGCTATAAAAAGGAAGGCGTTTGCGCCAGAGTTTGAGTGCTTGCCAATGGATGCGTAGGATGACGCCGATAGTCATCATCGGGTAGCGAAAAAATGCACGGAGGACGGCGCTATCGGCGATCGGTTGGGATGGTGCTGACGTGCCGGACACGCTGGTGAGGAGGAGTGGACCGATGGCGTCGTCGTACTCGATCCGTGCTGTGGTTGATTCGGTGGTACGCATAAAGCGAAATCGATACGTGCCGGTAACCTCGCAAAATGGCGAGACATGAAACATTTTGTCGGCTTGCAGTTCGGCTCCGAACGCAATGCTGCCATTGTCTTGGGTGCTGCCATCGAGCAGATAACTGTGGCGCTCGCCAAAGGTGTTGCGGACTTCGCATAAGACCGCGCGCAAGCTTCCGTTTTGACGATGACAAAACCAGAATGAGACGGGATTGAAGACATAGCCGAGTACGCGGGGAAAGGTTTGTAGCCAAATTTCACCATCGGCATCGGTGATGCCTTGGTCTTGCAGCAGGGTCGTTATCCAGGCGAGCGGGGTTTGTTTTCCATCGCCGTAATCACGGTCGTGAAATGACAATAAATTGAATGTATTTCTGGAAAAAAAACGGTTTCCAAAGTCGGATGGGCCGAGTGTTCGTAGTGGCAGGCGCAGGTAATACACGCCGTAGGTAAATGCATGTTTCACCGGGCGCAAACGGGCGTGATGGACGCTGCCGAAACAAAGCTGTACGTGATGGGTGGAGGCGTGCATATTTTCTCTGGCCTTAAGCGGCAATGCTTTCGGTGGCGCGCAAGACTT
>NZ_JBRIIQ010000037.1:0-36394 GCF_052976905.1 Glaciimonas sp. GG7
TTTTTTTTTTTTTTTTTTTTTTTTTTTTTTTTTTTTTTTTTTTTTTTTTCTTTTTTTTATCAGGCGCGAGGGGTTTAATCCT
Organism: Glaciimonas sp. GG7; assembly: GCF_052976905.1. Classification (NCBI taxonomy): domain Bacteria; kingdom Pseudomonadati; phylum Pseudomonadota; class Betaproteobacteria; order Burkholderiales; family Oxalobacteraceae; genus Glaciimonas; species Glaciimonas sp. GG7. Next base: position 83 of record NZ_JBRIIQ010000037.1, read on the forward strand.
TTAACTCTTTTACTAAATCAATATATTGCTGTTGCGCAACCTCTTGGGAAACGCCTTTCATAGCATTCCAGGCATCCCATTTGGCGCGTCCGACAAAGTCAGTCATACCGGGACGATCGCCAGTGGCATCGCCCGATTTACCTTGCTTGTAAATGCCATACATTTTCAGCAGGGTCATGTTGTCCGGGCGCTCAGGGAGATTCTTGGAATCTTCTAAGGCTTGATCGAATTCGGCTTGCAGAGTCATATTTTCTCCGGGTAAAAAATAATGCGCCTGAACCAGGCAGGATGAATGAGAGCGTGAAGGTTATTTACAGAGTTAGTCGACTACCGCACCAACTACCGCACCGCCAGCTTTGACGGTGGTAGTCACAACAGCGCTAGCAACACCGACGGTAGCACCGACCACTGTTGTTGCGACACTGACCACAACGCAACCGCTTAACGTCAATACGGCAGTCGCCAATGAGAAAACGACTGCAAAACGTGTGGAAATATGCTGAAAAGGACGGAATGGCATGGTCAGTGAGATAACTTTATATCAGCAGGCTTACACGCCCAGCAGTTCTACTTCAAAAATCAATGTTGCATTTGGCGGAATCGCGCCACCAGCACCGCGGGCACCGTAGCCTAGCGCTGCAGGAATGATCAGCTTGCGCACGCCGCCGATTTTCATGCCCTGAACGCCTTCGTCCCAACCCTTGATAACATGACCTGCGCCGAGCGGAAACTCAAACGGATCGCCACGGTCTTTGCTGGAGTCAAATTTTTTGCCAGCGCTGCCGTCAGCATTTTGCAGCCAGCCAGTGTAATGCACACTAACGTGATTGCCAGCTTTGGCTTCTGCGCCGCTGCCGACATTGATTTCTTCGTATTGCAGGCCCGAAACGGTGGTAGTAGTCATAACATTCCTTTTTTGTACGATTAAGATGGATCGCAGTGTAAACCAAAAGCAGCACAACAACAGCGTAAAACAACGATACGGCACCGTGCAGCTCGGTGGTATGGGACTGGTGTTGTTGCGATGAAAGGTTGGTTTTATGGCACTGGAATAATTGTAATAGGACTTACGCAAAATCGTACCAGCAAAGCAGACTGACGCAGACAGTACGACGTACGGCAAGGAGGGATAACGCCGCTGGGGCGATTTTGCGTAAGTCCTATGTAAATGAAAGCAAAAGGGGGACCGCATCGGTCCGACAGGCGCGGTAAAATATCACTTTCGCTCTTCTGAATGCTGCCATGTCTGCTTTTGTCCGTCGTTCCCTCGTTATCGCCTGCGGTTTACTGACTTTCTTTTCCGCATATGCTGCCGCGCCGATCACAGCTCCGACGATAGCGCCAGTGACTGTTGCGCCTAATGTTGTCGTTGTTCTCAATTCACGCGATGCCACCATCACGTTACTGGACCAGAATACTTATAAAGAAATCAGTTCGTTTCCGGTCGGCAAAGAGCCGCACCATTTAATGCCAACGCCGGACAACAAGTCGTTGATCGTTGCCGCAGCAACTGGCAACGCCTTGTATTTTCTGGACCCTAAAACCGGCAAGATCCAGAGTCAGGTGAAAGATATTGCCGATCCGTATCAAATCGGTTTTTCGCCAAATCAAAAATGGTTTATCTCTAACGGTCTGCGTTTGGATCGGATCGATATTTACGGTTATGACGGTAAAGATCTGAAGCTAGCCAAGCGTCTTCCCTTGCCCAAAATGCCAAGTCACATGGCGTTCAGCGCCGATAGTGCGCTGGCATTCATTACCCTTCAAGGCACTGATGAAATCGCCGCCGTTGATTTAGCTACGCAAACCGTTAAATGGATCATGCCCATTGGTAAGCAGCCAGCAGGTATTTACATGACGCCCGACAATAAATATTTACTGGTCGGCGTTATGGGCAGCGATTACGTTGCCGTCGTTGACTGGCGTACGCAAAAAATCGTCAAGAAAATTAAAACCGGTGACGGTGCACATAATTTCCGACCGCAAGGCGATAAGCGCCACGTATTTGTCTCCAATCGAGTAGCCGGAACGATCAATATTCTGGACTTGGATACATTGGAAAACATCGGCGTCATCAACGTCCCCGGTGGCCCTGATTGCATGGAAGTCACCGCGGATGGCAAAACCATGTGGGTGACCCAGCGCTGGGTTAAACAAGTCTCGGTGGTCGATATCGCCAGCCGCAAAGTGATTAAAACTATCCCGGTCGGGCGTTCGCCGCATGGTATTTATTTTACTGATCGGGCGTCTGAATTGTGATGAAGCGTTATTTTTCGATCAAATCGCGCTCGCTGTTGATGGCAGCAATAGCGGCGGCAAGCGTAGCGGGATGGTCTCAGGCGCAATCGGTTGCGCCCGTTGCTTGTAAGGGGACGTTATATATGACCTTCGACACCGGCAGCCAATCGCAGGCCGAATTGATCGCTCAGACTTTGCGTCGCCATCACATCAAAGCCACTTTTTTTATGGCCAATGAGAAAACCATCAATGGCGACTATTCGCTCGATCCATCTTGGGGTCCTTACTGGAAATCGTTAGTCGCCGACGGGCATGCGTTTGGTAGCCATACCTTCGATCATGTCTATGCGAAGCGTGATCTGGCCGATGGGAAAATCGAAATGAAGCCGCAGTTTGGCGCAAATGCCAGCAAATTATTAGCCTGGACCCCGCAGCACTATTGCGACGAAATCAATCGTGTCGAGCAGCGTTTTCATACATTGACCGGCGCGCATCTGGATCCATTCTGGCGCGCTCCGGGCGGACATCTGACGCCGCACACGCTAGCTGCCGGGCAGGCTTGCGGTTACGTGCACGCAGCATGGGCCGATGCCGGATTTTCTGGCGATGAGCTTCCCAGCGAAAAATGGCCGAATCAAATGTTGTTGGCGCGTGAGTTAACAAACGTCAAGGACGGCGATATTTTGATCGCCCATCTTGGCATCTGGTCACGCAAAGATCCGTGGGCACCAGCGGTGCTAGAGCCATTGATTAGCGGGCTGGAGAAAAAAGGTTTTTGTTTTGCGACATTAAGGGAGCATCCCGCCTTTAAAGCCGTTGCAGAGAAGGCCAAAGGCAAAAGTCCCGGCCCCTTCGACCTCGCTGTCGCTGGCAGAAAGCAGGCTGCATCATGATAGCTAGTCTGATCAATCAATTTTCTGCGGCGCAGGCTTGGTTATTCCAGGCGGTGGTGCAGCCGGTCATGTTTTATGCCGGATTCAGTGAATATCTTGAAGACGCGTTTGACGGCACAGAGTGGTTTCTGATCGGGTTGTGCGAGCTAACCGTGTTATTTCTGATTTTGCGGCCCCTTGAGGCGATGATTCCGGTGCATACGTTTACCGATAAACGTGCGCGTTGGAACGATTTTATTTATACCGTGATCCAGCGTCTCGGTGCATTTTCCATATTTGTATTTTTCCTCATCGATCCATTGGTCGCGCAGGTGACCGAATGGTTTCATCTGGAAGGGATGCACCCGTTTAATTTAGAGAACTTGTGGCCGGGCGTGACGGATCGACCCGTCATGACCTTTTTTGCGTATCTGGTCGTTCTTGATTTTTTCGATTATTGGTATCACCGTGCTCAGCATGGATTTAACTGGTTATGGGGCTTGCATAGCCTGCATCACAGTCAGCAAAACATGAACCTCTGGTCCGATGATCGTAATCATTTACTTGATGAATTGATTCGCGATATTTATATGGCGCTCATCGCCATTGCTATTGGCGTTGAGCCATCGCAATACGTCCTGCTGGTCGCGGTATCGCGGATGTTGCAGAGTTTGCAGCACGCTAATGTCCGTATCCATTTCGGCAAATATGGAGATCCTTTGGTGGTCTCGCCCCGTTTTCATCGCTGGCATCACGCAGTCGGAATCGGTCATGAAAGTAAGGGAAGTGGATCGATAGGCGGTCATAATTTTGGGGTGTTATTTTCGTTCTGGGACATACTGTTCCGCACCGCTTACTTCGGACAAACCTTCGAGCGCACCGGGATCCGGGACCAGTTGCCTGCGCCGTCAGGCAAAGCCCGCAATTACGGCAGTGGATTTTGGGAGCAACAATGGCTGGGCTTAAAGCACATGGTTGAATTTGCCAGAAAGCCTCGTCGCTGATGCGTCCTGTGATCACCGCACTTGGCCGGGCGCTGTTGTCGCAGCTGCATTTTCGTATGCTGTTGCTGACCTTTTTACCGTTCCTTATCTCTACGCTGATTTGGGGTGTAGCGTTGTGGTGGGGGCTACAGGCACTGGTTGACTGGTTGCAAGCGTATTTGGTGGGTAGCAGCGGCATGCATATTGCTGCGGGCGCATTGAGTTGGTTAGGTTTGAGTGCGCTCAAGACGGTCATCGTGCCATGGGTGGCGTTGTGGCTATTGCTGCCCTTGATGATTTTGACGGCATTGGTATTCGTCGGGCTATTCGCATTGCCAGCAGTGGCGCGCCATGTTGGTGGCCGTCATTACGCAGCCTTGGAAAAGCGTCAAGGCGGCACGTTATTCGGCAGTATCTGGATTTCTGGTTCATCATTTTTATTGTTTTGTATTTTGTGGTTGGTCACCTTGCCGCTGTGGCTGATTCCGCCATTGGCTTTTGTTATTCCTGCGCTGTTGTGGGGCTGGTTGACTTACCGCGTGATTGCATACGACGCGCTGGCCGCTTATGCCGACAAAGACGAGTTGAAAGCTATTCTGAAGATTCATCGTTGGCCGTTGCTGATCATCGGCGTGATCGCTGGTGCAATGGGCGCAGCCCCGACCTTGCTATGGCTGGGCGGTGCGCTTTGGCTGATCGTTTTGCCTTTCATGGCAGCCGGATCGATCTGGCTCTATGTGCTGGTGTTTGTGTTTACCGGCTTATGGTTTGAATATTATTGCCTGGAGGCGTTGAGTAAATATCGCGCCGGGCAAGCTGCTGCAATAACGCTGGCTAAACGTAGTGATCATGACATCGACGAAGTCACGCCTTCGCTTTAATCTCAAGTATTTCAAATAACTCAAAGACACTCTTATGGCAATCGGACTCATCATCATTGGCGACGAAATTTTATCCGGCAGACGGGTCGATAAGCATTTTCCGAAAGTCCTGGAAATGTTGACTGCGCGTGGCCTGACCCTGAGTTGGGCCGAGTACTTGGGGGACGAGCCGGAGCGCATCATTGCGACGCTCAAACGTACTTTTTCCAGCAATGACATTGTGTTTTGTACCGGCGGCATTGGTGCCACGCCTGACGATCACACCCGCCAATGCGCCGCCGACGCGCTCGGTGTGCCGTTGATATTGCATCCGCATGCGCGTGAAAAAATCCGCGAGCGCATTGAGGATACCGCCCGTGAAACTGGTGTTGCGCCTAATTACGATACTGCCGACAATCTGCATCGTCTGAAAATGGGCGAGTTTCCCCAAGGCGCAGAAATCATCCCTAATCCGTATAACAAAATTCCCGGCTTTTCAGTCAACAATCCGGGAAGCAAATCTGGCGTCCATCATTTCGCGCCGGGCTTTCCTGTGATGGCCTGGCCTATGTTTGAATGGGTATTAGATATCCATCACGCTGACTTATTTCATCAAAATCCACAGCTTGAACAGTCTGTATTTGTCTATGGCGCAATGGAGTCGCTGCTCACGCCGTTGATGGAAGCTATTGAAGCGCAATTTCCGTTAGTGAAAGTATTCAGTTTGCCGCATGTGGGTGACGCGCAGACCGAGCGTCATATCGATCTGGGTGTCAAAGGTGAGCCGGTGCAAAGTGCGGCGGCATTTATCCAGTTGTTGGCCGGGTTGGATGCGTTGCAGGTCGCGTATCGGTCGACTTGATCGTTGGCGACTGTGCTGGTGACTGCGCTGGTGACCGAATTCTTAGGGTATTTCCCCTTGCATCACTTACACTATCGCCCTTGTTTTTGATTTTCCCCCCGTTCTGCCTGCGTTACCCCCTACTATTTGATTGGTACTTATTTATGTTTGGTTTTCTTTTCAAGCGGGCAGATCGCTCTGCCGCTACAGCACAAGCAGAAGCGGCAGAAAAAGCGCGCCAGCAAACTGACCAACGCGTAGCCAGCGCTCAAGTAACCGATACGGCGCGTCAACAAGCCCTGACGCAAGCCGCAGCGCTCAATGACGAGTCGGCAGCCGTTAGTTTTATCTTGCAAGCAGCCTTTGCCGACGCGCGATTGCAGGCCGCACAACTAGTGCACAGCGCAAGCGGCCTGGAGCAAGTACTACAAGGGATGCGCAATGTGGACCGTCGGGTCGCCAAATTGATGCAATCCAGACTGGAGTTACTGCGTCAGCAACAACAGACGTCCGCACAAGCATCGGTTTGCATCGAGCAAGCGCAGCGCTTACTCAAGGAGCCACAGTTGTTACCGAATCAGGTCACCGATCTGGATCGCGCCTGGCAGCTGATTGGCCATTCGGCTGAGATTGCACAGCTTCAGCAGCAGGAATTTCAGCAAATCAGTGTTGCGCTGGCAGACAGATTAGCTGCACAGGCAGCGCTGCAGCATGCAGTAATGGGATTGCTGTCGCGCATGCGTGCGCTAACGACGCAGATTAGTGGCGATGCTGAATCCGAGTCTCAGATTCAGACAGTGGCGTCCGTGGCTGAGCAAGCGGAGCAATGCGCCGCGCAAATACGGGAGCATGAAAGCAACCTTGAAGCGATCAGTCTGCCGAAAAATCTTGCGGATCAATGTGGCGTCGCGTTACAGACTTTGCTGCAACGGCTTCAGACTGCGCAACAACGTCAGCAAGTATTAAAAAATACATTGGAAACACGTCAGGAACTGTTGGCGCAGTGGGAGGCCATGCCTGCCGACAAGTTAAGTCCGGACGTTTTGTGGCGTAGTTGGGGCGAGGTCGCGTCGCTACCCGTCGAATTGATTGATGAGACTGTAGAAGCCTCAGACACTGCTGAGCTGAGTGTCGAACTGAGTGTAGAGCAGCGTTACCAGATCTTGCTGCAACGGATTGCTGAGGCTAAATCTAATGCGCCAACACAGCCGCAGCCGTCCGTATTGCCTGATGCAGAGTCAAACTCAAAGCCAGCGCCAGCGATCGATAAAGTCGCCACACAGGCAGAATTTGCGACCGCATTGGAGGGCCTGGAGACAGCGTTAGAAGAGGGCGCATTACAAGCTGGGATGGATTACGACAAAACCCTGCGCGCAATCGATTTCAAAGCACTAAAAATGACCGCGTCGCAAAATACCCGATTGACGCAAGCACGTAGCGAATTGGGGCGCTTGCAGGGCTGGGCGCGTTGGGGCGGAAACGTTTCACGGGAAGAGTTGATGAAAGCAGCGCAGGAGTTGCCAGGGCAAGAATTGGCGGTCACCGAGCTGGCCAAAAAAATTGGTAGTTTGCGGGCGCGTTGGAAATCGCTCGATACTTCCGCCGGCTCTGCACCAAAAGCTCTGTGGGAGGGTTTTGATGCAGCTTGTACTGCTGCTTACATCCCCGTCGCAGCGCATTTTCAGCAACTTGCCCAAGAGCGGCAACGCAATCAGATCAAAGCGCTATTACTGATCGAAGAAATACAACAGTATGCCACCGTGGCGCTGGGTGAGGTGACTGATGCCGGGCCAGACTGGAAGGCGATCGCCCAGTTTTGCCAGCAAAAACAGCAAGCCTGGCGCGCGATAGGGACGATCAATCGTAGCGATAAAAAGGCGCTCGATAAGTCCTTTTCCAGCGTTAGCCAACAGTTGCTGGCCCCGTTAATGCAGCAGCAGCAACGCGGCATCGCGCAACGTGAAAAATTGATTGTTGAAGTCTCCGAATTAACGGTCAATCAACGCGATACCACAGAACGTCTGCGCCAATTGCAGCAACGCTGGCAAGAGCAAGCCAAAACTTTACCGTTATCGCGCCAGGATGAACAACAGTTATGGCAACGTTTTCGTAGCGCTTGCGATGCGATTTTTGCCCAGCGCAAAGAGGCAGCGTCATCGGCCGATACAGAACGTCGTCAGAACTTGCAGCTAAAGGAGGCAGTATGCGTGAGCTTGGAAACGACGACTACGCAAGCCGAAAATACAATACCGGCAATGTTGAGACAGGCTCAGCAGGACTGGAACAAAATCGGTTTCGTGCCGCGTGCCGTAGAAGCGCAAATAGAAGCGCGATTTAACGCCGCTGTCGCACACCTGCAAGCGCTGGTTGATCAGGCACGACACAACGCCGTGATGATCGAGGCGCACGCACTGTGCGATAAATTGGCACTGTGCCAATTGCTTGAGGTCAGCCTGAGGTTGGATCATGCGGATATGGATGGCAATCCCGATGTGTGGAGCGCCAACTGGCAAGCGCTTCCGATGCTGCCGAGCGCATTCGAAAAAGCAATGCGTAGTCGGTTCGACGCGGCAATGCAGTTACACAAAGCGGCAGAACGGCAGGCAACAGATGCCTATCTGGTGACGCTGGAAAATAATCGGGAAACGTTGCTACAAGAATTATTGCGCGCTGAAATTATCGCCGGTGTCGAAAGTCCGGTATCGATGACGCGTGAACGTTTGCAGGTGCAGGTAGAGGTATTGCAAGCGGCGTTGAAAGCGGGCTCCGCCGAAATTAGCAGCAGCGCGCAATTGTTGCGGACATGCGGCTTACCGGCTTTGATGGATTCTGAGACGCGGGAACGGGCCGAACAGTTGATTTTGTCTGTCAAGGGACCGGCAAACGCATAAAGCTATTGAAATTGTTACAGTTATAAAAAATGGACCCAGGTTTTGCCGGGGTCCATTTTTTTATCTATCTGACTTGATTCGGACTTGTTGAAACTATCGAAGTCCTGATGCTTCGATATTACAAATTACTTCTTAGCGCTACGAACCGTAGCTGACTTGATCGTTGCTTCCGAAATTTGATCGACAGCGCTATGTACATTGCTTTCGATTGTTTCTACTGCTTGTTTGGTGCTTATGGCGAATTGCTCGTAACCGGCGCTGGCGTGGTCAATGGCTTTGGTGATGAAAGCAATCGCACTTTCACTTCCGGCCGGGGCGCTTTTGGTGACTTGCTCGAATAATTCAAGCGTTTTGCGTTTGGTTTCGGCAACTTGCGCTTCTGCTGTCTTGGTCAGTTCAGCCTGTGTTGCCGATGTGATTTTTGCAAAATGACGGCTATACGCGATGGCTTTCTCAGCATTGGGTTGGGCTTGTGCGAGGCTCAACGTGAAAAATTCCTGCGGATCTTTTGCGGTGAAAAGTTTTTGTGTCGATGCGCTAGAGTCTTCTAACGTGGCTTTTGCAGCGGTGACATTGAGTTCTACCAATTTTTCCACGCCTTCAAATGCTTTGGCAGTGAAATCAGTAAACATGGCCAGATTGGCTTCAAAATTGGCTTTAGCTGCGGATGAGAATTGTTCGGTGATCGTAGACATAGTTTTCTCCAGAGATTCTGTTTAAAGTAAATTAGGAACTAGTGAGCGGTATTGCAACGACGGTGATGCTTTACAAATTTTGCGCATTGTGCGGTGCAATAAAAATTATTTTAGGCGTTTTATTTTGGCTGTCAAGAAATAATTTGTGCATTGCAGCAAATAATTTTATTGTTGTATATATGGAAGTAATTATGAGATGCCAAAAAGAATGCATTCAAGATGAAAACTTCTCATGACAGTCGCTCTTACTATGCGTTCTTAGCTGCTAGACTATCGCCTTCCCACACATCGATATCAGGCAATCTTGAAAGCCTTCTACAGCGACCATTTCGTCTTGCCTTTGCCTGTCGGCCACCGCTTTCCGATGCAAAAATATCGCTTGTTACATGAAGCGGTGCAGGGCATTGCGAGTGTCACCCTGCACGAGGCGCCGACAACCAGTGATGGCGTATTAGCTTTGGCGCACCATCCGCATTACATTGCGGCTGTCTGCGGCGGCAACCTGTCGATTGCTGCGCAAAAAGAAATCGGTTTTTCGTGGTCGCTGCAGATGGTTGAGCGTTCCCGACGTTCGGCGGGGGCGACGATTGCGGCTTGCCGTGCGGCATTACTGTCCAGCGACCAGATCGCAGTTAATCTGGCTGGCGGTACGCATCATGCGTATGCCGATCATGGTGGCGGTTTTTGCGTATTTAATGACGCAGTAATTGCAGCCCGCCTGATGCAGGCCGAGCGCCTTGTCCAACGCGTTGCCATCATCGATCTGGATGTCCATCAGGGCAATGGAACGGCTTCGATTCTGGCGCAGGATGAATCGGTTTTTACGCTTTCCTTGCATGGCGCGGACAATTATCCCTTTAGCAAAGAATTGAGCGATCTGGATATCGCGCTGCCGGATGGCACCGCTGATGCGGCGTATTTGCAGGCATTGCAGGATGCGCTGGATCAGTTATTTCAGCGTTTCGCGCCGCAGTTGATTATTTATCTGGCTGGTGCAGACCCGCACGCAGATGATCGATTAGGGCGTTTGAAACTCAGTTTTGACGGTTTGGCGCAGCGTGACGCAATGGTGTTTGCCGCTGCTGGCCAACGCGCCATTCCAGTTGCGGTGACGATGGCTGGCGGTTACGGTAAAAATATACAAGACACGGTGGCGATCCATTTACGCACAGTGACGTTGGCAGCATTGCATGCCAGCCGTCAGGCAACCTGGTTGGCAACGCATTCTGGCGCAGAGTCGCCTCTCACTTTAGGATAAATACCGTACTTTTATGTCAGCTCAATCTTCTTCAAGTTCCTCCTCTGTTGTAGATACTGCAGATACCGCCATCGTTGCGCCCGGCAAAAATTGGTTACGCTACTTGCTGCCGGTTTTGCCGCTGGTGTTCGTGCTGCTGTGGAGTACCGGTTTTATTGTTGCCAAGTCCGGCTTGCCCTACGCACCGCCGTTGACTTTTCTGTTGATCCGCTGCGTTGGTGTGCTCGTTGTATTACTGCCGCTGGTTTTGATCTTCAGGGCACCGTGGCCGACCGGAAAAATTCTCCATATTGGCATCGCGGGAGTGCTGTTGCAGGCGGGGTATTTGGCCGGTGTCTGGAGTGCCATCAAGTTAGGCATGCCTGCCGGATTGTCGGCACTGATTGTTGGGATGCAACCGATCCTGACCGCCATTTCTGCGCGATGGATCGGTGAGTCGGTCAGGCCGCGACAATGGGTCGGTTTATTGCTGGGTCTTGCCGGTGTCGCCTTAGTCGTGATTGCCAAAATCAGCCTCATTGGATTGTCCTGGCAAAGTATCTGCTTCGCGGTTATGGCGCTTCTGTCAATTACCATGGGCACGTTATATCAAAAGCATTATTGTCCGCATTTCGATTTACGCACCGGCACCATCATCCAATTTTCGGCATCCTTTCTTGTCATTTTGCCGTTCGCCATCGCCTTTGAACATCTTGCGCCGGGTCTGCCTACGGTGCATTGGACGCCGCATTTTATTGCGGCCTTGCTGTGGGCGATATTTGCGCTATCGATCGGCGCCATCTTTCTGCTCTTTACGTTGATCCGTAGTAGTGCGGCTACCAGCGTCACCAGTCTGTTGTACCTGACGCCGCCGACGACCGCGATCATGGCGTGGCTGATGTTTGGCGAAGCTTTTAATCTGATGGGGATTATCGGGATGTTGGTGGCGATTGTTGGCGTGGCTTTTGTGATGAAAAAATAATTGTCAAAATTAGCGGATGTGACTTGAAAAGTAGTGGGAATTGTATGAAATTGGATGAATGCGTGGCGTGATTGATAACTTTTTATTTTATTTCTACTTTAATCATTATTCGCATGTAGAAAAGTGTTGAGAATAGTGCGCTAACTCCTTAATTATCTTGCGAATTTTGCTCATTTTGCCTACACTTCGACAGTTATTTGTTTGATGAATTCAGGAGCCGCACATGGCCAAATCCGCGCTAGTTATTTTATTATCATTATTCTTTGCCGTTGCAACAGCATCGGCGGCGCCGGATAACGATGCCAGCAGCAACAAGCCCGCAGTCACGGCAAAAAAATCAAAGGCTAAAAAAGCCGTTGCCAGTAGCGCGCGCCACAAAAATAATGTCAAAGCCGCCAAAGCCAGCGCGCGCAGCAAAGGTGTTGCCTCTAAGCGGAAAACAGGCAAAAAATCAAGTCGTAAAGTTCTTGCATCCTCAACCCGTCCTGCCGTGATCGTACCCGCAGTGCTTTCTGCTGGGGAGATCGCAGGGTTGAATTTAACGCATGATCCGTTGGCGCTGAAATCGAACGTGGCCTTGGTATTGGATCAGGCGACCGGCCAGGTTCTCTTCGATAAAAATTCTCAGGTAGCCCTGCCGATTGCCTCGCTCACCAAGTTGATGACCAGCATGGTCGTAGTCGAAGCGCGGCAAGACATGAACGAAGTGCTGACGGTGACTGATGAAGACATCGATCGCGAAAAGCATAGTAGTTCACGGTTACGTGTCGGTTCACAACTGAGCCGTACTGACATGCTTCACATCGCATTAATGAGTTCTGAAAATCGTGCCGCCTCGGCCTTGGGACGTAACTATCCAGGTGGCTTGCCGGCATTTGTCGCGGCGATGAATGCCAAGGCAAAGGCGCTCGGCATGACGGACGCGCATTATGTTGATTCGACCGGCTTGTCGCACCTCAATGTCGCCAGTGCGCGCGATTTGGCCAAGTTAGTCATCGCCGCCTACCAGCAACCGCTGATTCGTCAATACTCAACCGATTCCAAATATCTGGTGGAGCCGGGCGGCGCGCCGCTGCAATACAATACCTCGAATCATCTGGTGGATAATCGTGCATGGCAAATTGGTCTGCAAAAGACTGGTTATATCAACGAAGCAGGGCGTTGCATGGTGATGCAAACCACGATTGAAGGTCGTTCGGTGGTGATGGTGTTTCTTGATGGACGCGGTAAGTATTCGCGTCAGGGGGATGCAGATCGGATGAAGAGATGGCTGGCTGAAAATAACTCGCCATTACCGACATCGACTGGCACCAGGATGGCCATTGGTCAGAGTTAATAGTAAAGAATATTGCGTGCGCTCTGTTTGTTTTATTGAGACAGAGCGCATTTTTCATGAGTGACATGAGCGACTTTGGTAATAATTAACAAGCCATACCAAACCAACAGCCGTTGCATTTTATATTCACCTTAGACCGCATTGTCCCGCACCTTCCTCATTCCTCTTATCGTTGCTTGCGCGTTGTTCATGGAAAACATGGACGCAACCGTGATCACGACTTCACTACCTGTCCTCGCGCATGATCTCGGACAGGAGCCTATTTCGCTCAAACTTGCGCTCACTGCTTATGTCGTCGGCCTTGGTGTATTTATTCCGATTAGCGGTTGGGTGGCAGACCGATTTGGTGCACGTACCGTATTTCGCGCTGCTATTTGTGTTTTTATGGCCGGTTCGCTGCTATGCGCCGTATCGAATTCTTTGTTGATGTTTGTTGCAGCACGGTTTTTACAGGGGATCGGTGGCGCAATGATGGTGCCGGTCGGCCGGATTGTGATTTTTCGTTCGGTGCCGCGCAGTGATTTGGTTAAGGCGATTAGTTTTTTAACGATACCGGCGCAGCTTGGACCCGTCATCGGTCCGCCGTTAGGCGGCTTTATTACGACCTATTTTCATTGGCGCTGGATTTTTATCATTAACGTGCCGATCAGCCTGCTTGGTCTTTATCTGGCTGGCCGGTTTATCGAAAATTTTCGTGACGATCAGCGTCAGCCTCTGGACCTCAAAGGGTTCATCTTGTCTGCCATTGGCAGCACCTTGCTGATGTTGGGCCTGTCGTTGATTGACGGCGAATTGCTCTCAGCAAAAGTGGCTTTTGGCATGTGCGCCATTGGCGTTATTTTCTTGCTTCTGTATTTACGGCATGCGCGCACCGCGCCGTTTCCGCTGCTGGACTTGAGCTTGCTACGCATTCCGACGTTCCGTGTCAGTGTGCTGGCCGGGTCGTTGTTTCGTATCGGCCTTGGCGCGGTGCCATTTTTGTTACCGTTATCGTTGCAAATCGGGTTGGGAATGAATGCTTTCCACGCCGGGACGATCACCTGCGCTTCAGCGTTTGGCGCGATTTTCATGAAAGCAATCGGGACCTCGGTGCTGCGGCGCTATGGTTTCCGTTCGGTCTTGATCTGGAATGCATTGCTGGCCGCTCTGGCCATCGCTTCCTACGGTTTGTTCACGCCGACTACGCCTTATCTGGTCATGATGGCCGTGGTGTTACTGGGAGGTTTTTTCCCCTCCATGCAATTTACCTGCTTCAATTCAATGGCCTACGCCGATCTCGATAGCGCAGATGTCAGCCGGGCGACCAGTCTGGCCAGCGTAGTGCAACAGATTTCGCTTGGTCTGGGCGTCACAATAGGCGGCCTGGCGATTATTTTTTCCAGCCGCATTCAAGGGCACGCTACGGTGGTCGCTGCCGATTTTTGGCCGGCATTTATCGTCATCGCCATGTTCTCGCTGGCTTCGATTCCGATGGCGCGCCGCTTGTCGCCCAACGCCGGAGCAGCACTCACCGGCCATATCGCGTATACCCGCTAGTTGTTTTCGCCTGAAAAATCGTATTTCCAACGTCCTGGGCCTGAATCTAACGTTTGGTAGATTTTTGGTTGAGGCTGTGGCGTGCGATACGTTATTATCCAAAGTCAATGTTGTTGATGTTGAGCAATCATTCGTACGTGACCCGTACGTGACCATTGATGGCTGGATATCAACCAGCCTGTCCTTTTTTATCCCTTTTTAGACTCCTCTTTTATCCTTTTTTTAAGGGAAATCTTGTCATGCCCACAGTAGAACTTTTTATCCAGGATATGGCCGTGATCATGTTGATCGCCGGTGTGGTGACGGTGGTATTTAATCGCTTCAAGCAGCCGGTTGTGCTTGGTTATATCGTCGCTGGCATTATCATCGGACCTTTTACGCCGCCATTCCAGCTCATTGAAGATGAGCATTCAATTCATATTCTGGCCGAAGTCGGCGTCATTTTTTTACTATTTTCGTTAGGTCTTGAGTTCAGTCTTAAAAAGTTGGGCAAAGTCGGCGCGACTGCATTTTTGGTGGCGTTGGCAGAAATCAGTTTGATGCTATGGGTGGGCTATCAGATCGGGATGTACTTTGGCTGGAAGACGATGGATGCGGTTTTCCTCGGCGCGATGTTGGCCGTTTCTTCCACGACCATCATCGTCAAGGCACTCACCGAACTTGGTATGAAACAGGAGAAATTCGCCCAGCTGATTTTCGGTATTCTGATTATTGAAGATATTTTGGCGATCGGCATGATTGCCTTGTTGTCAGGGATTGCTACGACCGGATCGGTGAGTGCGGTTGAGGTCGCGTCAACGGTCGGGCGTTTGCTGCTGTTTATGATTGTGGCGTTGGTCATGGGTATATTGATCGTGCCACGCTTGTTGGCGTATGTCGCCAAATTCAAAAATAAAGAAGTGTTTCTGATCACCGTGCTCGGGCTATGTTTTGGTTTTTGCCTGTTGGTGATGAAGCTCAATTACAGCGTTGCGCTGGGAGCCTTTATCATCGGCGCCGTGATGGCCGAGTCCCGTCATCTGCACCAGATTGAGCGTTTGGTCGAGCCGATCCGGGACATGTTTAGCGCAATATTTTTTGTCACCATCGGCTTGTTGGTGAATCCGCATGTACTCGTTAAATATTGGTTACCGATTCTGGTCATCACCATCGCGGTGGTCTTGGGCAAACTCATCAGTTGTGGCGTAGCGACTTTTTTATCCGGCCACAGCGGCCGCACGTCTATGCGGGTGGGTATGGGGCTAGCGCAGATCGGCGAGTTCTCTTTCATCATCGCAGCACTCGGCGTCAGTCTTAAAGTCACCAGCGATTTTCTCTATCCGACGGTCGTTGCGGTATCGGTCATGACGACTTTGTTGACGCCTTATCTGATCAAATTGGCAGATCCATTATCAACACGTCTGGCGAAATCGATGCCGGATAAATTATCGGCCGTATTCGGCATGTACTCCACCTGGCTCGAAAGTCTGCAACCGCAAGGTGATCGTGCTCAACTGTCAAAAATCATTCGCCGCATCCTTGTGCAGGTGATGGTAAATCTGGCGATCGTGGCGGCGATTTTTGTGGTTAGTGGTTACTTTGCCGATGTACTCGGTGGTAGTTTGTCGGGCTGGATTACGGATACTCAGATTCAAAACACCGTTGTCTGGGGTGCCGCATTATTAATATCTCTTCCATTTTTGATTGCGACTTACCGTAAATTGCAGGCGCTCAGTATGCTATTGGCAGAAATGACGGTGCGTCCCGGGCGTGCTGGTTTGCATACAAGAAAGGTCAGGCGCGTGATTGCGGAAGTGATTCCGGCGCTGTCGATTATCGGTATTATGTTTTTGATTGTGCTTCTGAGCAGTAGCATTTTGCCGCCGACCAAACTGCTCATTCTGGTCTTGGTCGCGGCCACCGGAGTTGCTTTGTTATTGTGGCAGCGATTTGTGAAGCTGCATTCGAAATTGCAGATTGCGTTGTTTGAGACGCTTGATGAATCGCCGGATGAGAAGCATTAATTTTTGTGGCTATACCGATGATGTGATGACGGCTGCTACTTCAGTCAATATTTTGTAACGCATCATCAATACCTCCTGCTTCCTGGATTGACCAACCAGGCAGCTGGTATTGGGGTGACGTTAATAGTTTTTCCTTCTGTATTTCCCCCTCCGCTGGCATTAAAGACTCCCCTTGTATAAGCACTATCTACGAGCACATTGACGACTTCATATTGTAAAAATACAGAAAATTCTTATTAAATTATAGAAAATACTGTGTCGACCATAGAAATGGCACAAGCATCGTTTTAAGGAGCTCAGCTAGCATCCAAACCCCTGTTCAAGATGTCTTTGTGCAGGAAAAAAATGGATATCTGTTCTTAAAACAAAGGAAGTTTTTAATACATGAAATTTCGTACTTCTCCCACTAAGGCCGCATCCCTGATTGCTCTGACGATCACGGCAATGTTGGCAAATACCGCTGTTGCAACTGAAAGCAACGTTCCGCTCAAACAGCCTAATTGGGCTTATGACGCAAACATTGAACATCGCAACTTTCCCGAACTTGAGAATTTTGATGGGTTATTTGGCATCCACACTCTTGGTGTTGCGATCAATAGCGTTGGGATGATTCATGCCCAAATATGGAAGAGCCGGCCGCCTTATGCTGATCAAAAGTGGACCGCTCAGTTGTATGACTTGGGCGACTACGGTCAGTCCGCAGAACCCCACGTGTGGACTCAAAGCAAAGCGCGCTCTGCGATGGCCATTGATGATACAAAAAAGCGTGCTTATCTCACCACCCAGACCAATACATTGCTGGCTGTACCTGCGCAATCCGAGGGGTCTGAATTAGCCCGTTTATGGGAAAGTCAGCCACTCGACGGTTGGCTCAGCATGCCCGCCCTCAGTCCGGACGGTGAAACCATTTATGTGCAGGCATGTAAAGAACAGGAAGGAAGAGGAGCCAGTACGGCTGTGTATTACGCCTTTGCGTCGGACGGCAAACAGAAATGGCGGATAGATGGCGTGTCTGGCTACAACAATTGCACTTCAGGCACAACACCTTACGCACCGGTGGTTGACCGTCAGGGACGTCCTTACTTCACAAGCTATGTGATACAGGAGCGCGAGAACAACGGGGGGGGCGCGATTGAAACCATCATTGACACCGCAGAGGGACCAAAGCGAACCGGTACACTTGAGTCGTATCTGGCATCGGCCCCTGCCATTGCTAATGATCGTCTGTATTTTGTCGCGCCGACGGGTAAGAAGTCGAATAACGGGGTGCGTGTGGCCGCGCTTAAATCTGCTTCCGTCGGGATGACGCTTGGCGATAAGCAGGCCGTTAAAACACATTTCATCATCGGAAATTATGTCGGCATCGTATTCCCTAATACGCTGCAATCACCGGTAATCGCGGGCAATATCGCTTATGTCGTAGATCCCTATCTCGGTACCGTGTACGCCTTGGCTCTGAATGGGGAAAATCCCGAAGGCGAGGCGACCGAGCTCTGGCGTTTTCAGCCACCTGAATTAGCACCAGTGACCAACAATCGCTTCCTGGCGGCCAATGTCAGCGTCACAGTGAGCGAAAAAGGTACTGCTTACGTTACAGCAGGACGTCATTTGCACGCCTTGAATAATCATGGTCAAGAAGAATGGCGCTATAAATATGATGCGATTACGGATGAGAATTTAGGACTTACCAACATAGAAACAGGTGCCGGGATTCGTACCGTCACTTTGGGTAAACATGGCGAGGTGTATGCCACGGCGTGTAAAGATAACAGCGACAAGTGTGGCTTGCTGGTATTCGACGGTGACGGCAGTTCAGTAGCGACTCCATGGGGTAAGGTCGGTGGCAATGCCGCCAATACAGGTCATGAGACTGAGTACAGCGAAGTCAAGCCGGCACTGGAAGTCATTGTCGGCAAAGATATCAATGTCGTTGCGACAACCAGCAATGGTTTTGCTTATAAATTAGATGGCAGTAAGAGTCTTAATGCGGTGACGTATCGGTGGAGAAAATTGAACGGCCCGTTCAGTGTGCGTGACGAAAATAATGCGATAGCAGAGGCTGTTGTACCTAAAAATACGATAGGCGCAAGTACATTTGAGCTTACCGTGACCGACAAAGACGGTAAGCAGCTTACCGCCGAGACTACGGTCACTGTCGTATCGCCCAGTGTAACCATTAGCGGTCCAGCAACCACCAATTCAGGGCAAGAGGTCAGATTGACAGCGCAAGCAAACTTTAAAGGTGCAGGCCGTATTGCACCGACATACAGTTGGCGTGTGCTCGATAGCGCGGGTATCGAAGTCTTGCAAAAGACATCGCAGCAATTGGATGTCCCGCCTACCTTGAAAGTAGGGAAGTTTCAAATAATGCTGACAGCGTCAACTACGCATGGTGCGCGCCAGGCAACAGCCAACCGAACTTTTGAAATCAAGGCGAAGACAGAAGGGGACCAGACAGCACCCCAAGCCATCGTTGGTAACGATATCACCGTAGTTCGGACGAGAGGTAGCGGTTTTGCCTACAAGTTAGACGGTAGCAAGAGTCGCAATGCCGTCGCTTATCAGTGGATCAAACTGGAGGGCAACGATGGCGGAATACGTAACGAAAAAAGTGCTATAGCCGAAGCTATCGTGCCTAAAAATAAACTTGGCGTGTTGAAGTATCAGCTCACCGTCACCAGCAAAGATGGACGGCAAGATACGACCACGATCAAACTCACTTCTGTCCTGCCAACGGCGACTATTACCGGCCCAACCTCCATCATCGAAGGCCAAGCCGCGCACCTGACCGCACAAGTGAACTTTAAGGCTGCGAATGGAGAAGCACCAGCATACCGTTGGCGTCTGGAAAATTTTTCTGCATCGAAAACCTATCAAGGTTTGGAGCAGCAATTTGATCTGTCAATTTTGCCGGAAGGCTACTACCTCGCTACGCTGGAATCTTTTACCCAGTATGGCGGCCGTGCCGCATCGGCACGATTTTCTATTTCAGTTAATAAGGCCAAGGACTAACAGTCTGTAGGACTCCCGGTTTCTGGACTATCCAGAAGTTGAGCTGCGATGCCAGAGAAAAATCGATCCGATCATTGCAGCTCAACTCTGAGCTCATCTCCCTCGACGTTCCAACTGGGTAAAAGAAGGTCCATCAACCACCGCTATAGTTTTGTCTCGCACGCACAAAATTCTCTCAATATTGGCGAGCATATCGATGCTCTCCACCATAAATAATTATTAAAATAATAGATAAAAATGTTCTACATTTTTATTCCATTCTGGATAGAGTCGGTTGGAAAATTCTTATTCGAAGATAGAAAACTCTCGATCAAAAATAGGGGAGTCACAATCATCGTTTGAATGGGGGGAGATAGCATCCAATACCTTGCTTTGGTCGCTTTGAAGCAAGTAAATAGTGGTCATCTGTTCATACAAAAAAGGAAGCTTTAATAAATGAAATACAGAAATAACATCCCTTCCGCAGTATCCCTCGGTGCAGTTGTCATCATAAGTGCTATAGCAAGTACAGCCGCTGCAACAGAGAGCAGCGTTCCATTCAAACAACCTGAATGGGCCTTTGATACAAATATTAAGAATTCGAATCTCATCAAGCCGCCAAGTGGTCACGATAGGTTGGGCATCCAAACTCTCGGCATCGGGATCGACAGTCATAGCAAAATTCATGCCGCGTTATGGGGCACGATGTTGCCGATTCCTCCCGTACGCGGCAATGTATTTGGTCAACTAATTGATTATGGTTCAAGAGCTGATATAAGTGATGCTTATACAGTTATTTCCGATATGACGGGGTCAGCCCCTGTCATTGATGAAAAAAATCATCGTGCTTATTTCACTACTAAAAATAAGTCACTGATCGCGGTACCACTCGATGGTGTCGGCGGAGGCACTTTATGGGAAAGTCCGGCACTTGACGATGGCTGGCTCAGCATGCCAGCGCTCAGCCAAGATGGTGAAACCATTTATCTGCAAGGATGTAAGGATCCTAAGGAAACAACAATAGGTACGGTCGTGTACTACGCATTTTCATCTGACGGTAAACAAAAATGGCGGATAGAAGGCGTGTCTGACTACAACGGCTGTCATCCCGGCAGAATACCTTACGCACCAGTGATCGACAGTAAGGGGCGTCCTTATTTCACCAGTTACGTGACACAGAATGTTAACAAGGACCAGGCCCGTGCGATTGAAACCATTGTGGATGGCAAGCGTACCGGCGCACTAGAGTCCTATCAAGCATCTGCTCCGGCCATCGCACATGACCGTCTTTATTTTGTAGCGCCGGTTGGTGAAAAAACTAACGGTAGACATGTGGCGGCCCTCAAGTCTGCCCCTGCTGAGGTGACTTTAGGACAACCTGAACTGATCAAAACACTTTTCACCTTCGGAAACTGGGCCGGTGCGCGCAACAACAATCCCTTGCAATCGCCGGTGATTGCGGGCAATACCGCCTATGTTGTTGATCCTTATCTGGGCACCGTGTATGCCCTGGCTTTAGATCAGGAAAATGAAGCGGGACAAGTTACTAAATTGTGGGAATTTAAGCCTGTCGAGTTGTTGCCGCCTAGCGCCTCCGTTGCTGCCAACGTCAGTATCACGGTCAGCAAAAATGGCACTATTTATGTCACCGCCGGGCGTTATTTACATGCGTTAGACAGTGAGGGTCATGAAAAATGGCGCTATAAATATGCTGCCATTACAGATGAAAACCTAAAAAATACTTCTGTAGAAATAGGTGCAGGCATTCGCACAGTGACCTTAGATGGCGTAGGTGCTGTATTTGCCACGGTGTGCAAAGATAGCAGTGACAAATGTGGGCTACTCACTTTTGGTGGTGATGGTAGTCCAGTGGCGGCTCCTTGGGGTAAAGTCGGCGGCAATGCTGCCAATACTGGTCACGAGTTTGAGACAGACGGCGAACTCATGCCAGTACCAGAAGCTATCGTTGGCAAACATATTAACGTGGTGGCGACAACCAGCAACGGTTTTTCCTATAAATTAGACGGCAGCAAGAGTCTGAATGCAGTGACATATCAGTGGAGAAAATTGAACGGCCCGTTCAGTGTGCGTAATCAAAACAGTGCAATAGCGGAGGCTGTCGTACCTAAAAATACGACGGGTGAGGGTACCTTTCAACTAACCGTTACCGACAAAGATGGCAAGCAACATACCGCCGAGACCAAGGTTACTGTCGGTGCGCCTGGTGTGACGATTAACGGTCCAACGGCGATCAATCATGGGAAAGAAGTCAGCTTGATAGCGCAAGCAAACTTTAAGGGGGCGGGTGGACGCGACCCAGGTTACGACTGGACTATGCAGGACAGCACAGGTAAGACAGTCTTGACAAGGCAGCATCCGCAATTGGATATACCGCCAACCTTGAAAGCAGGAAAGTATCAAGTGACCCTGACAGCGGCAAGTTCGCATGGTGCACGCAAGGTAACGGCAAAGCAGACTTTTGACATCAGGGAGACGGCAGAAGGGGATAGTGCAGCACCGCAAGCTATCGTCGGCAATGATCTCACCGTAGTGCGTACAGAAAGTAACGGTTTTGCCTACAAGTTAGACGGTAGCAAGAGTCGTAATGCCGTCACATACCAATGGATCAAACTGGAAGGCAACTATGCGGGTATACGCAATGAGAATAATGCGGTAGCTGAAGCCATTGTGCCTAAAAAGGTTCTTGGCTCTGTGAAGTATCAACTGACCGTTACTAGCAAAGATGGTCGGCAAGATACTGCCACGATCAAAGTCTCTTCAATTGCGCCAAACGTGACGATTGCCGGCCCTGCCTCCATCACTCAAGGCCAGACGGTGAGTTTGATAGCGCAAGCAAACTTTAAGGCCGCCGATGGAAGTGCGCCAACATATAGTTGGCGGGTACGCAATCTCGTTGAGTCGGAAGCGCGAGAAGGTACTGCGCAGCAATTTGATCTGTCAACTTTAGCAGCGGGAAGTTATTTGGCTACGATGCAATCATCGACTCCACATGGTGGGCGCGCAGCATCGGCGCGACACACTTTTGAGGTCAAATAAGTGATCGATTAGAAGTTGTTTGAATTTCCAGTTTCTTGACCATTGTTTGTTATTTGTGAGGAAGCGGGAGAAATAGCATCCTCTCAATCTATGCGGCGCAACCTTATCAGGCTTGCGCCGCATATCCCAAGACTGCAGAAATCTGCTGCGCGGTCGTCATCAAATCTTCTACCCATTCCTCTTGCAAACGGTCCGCCGGCGCTGAAATCGACAGGCCCGCAATCAGCTTGCCGGAGTCGTCGCGGATACCGGCGGCCATACAGCGTACGCCGAGTTCCAGTTCTTCATTGTCACGCGCATAGCCCAGCGCGCGCACCAGACTTAATTCGTGCTCCAGCTTGCCCAGATCGGTAATGGAGTTCTTGTTATGGCCCGCAAGGCCGGTGCGTGTGGCGTAGGCACGGACCATTTTCGGGTCGTCAATCGATAAAAACAGTTTGCCAGTTGACGTCAGATGCAGCGGCGCACGTCCACCGATAGCGCGCACGACTTGCATCCCGGAACGTTCGGAAAAAGCCCGATCGATGTACACAATTTCGTCGCTCTGGCGGACCGATAAGTTAACTGTTTGATTGGTTTTACGGTGCAGGCTGCGCATAAAGTCGAGCGCTGCTTCGCGCACGTTAAGGCGGCTTTTGACGACATTACCAAGCTCCAACAAACGCATT
Source organism: Glaciimonas sp. GG7 (assembly GCF_052976905.1). Lineage (NCBI taxonomy): Bacteria > Pseudomonadati > Pseudomonadota > Betaproteobacteria > Burkholderiales > Oxalobacteraceae > Glaciimonas > Glaciimonas sp. GG7. Next base: position 23,273 of record NZ_JBRIIQ010000037.1, read on the forward strand.
CCGAGCCGATAAGTACCCGGCTCAGAGCGATCTACAAAGCGCTTGAGTACCAAATCATTGAGGATGCGATGCGCGGTCGATGGATGCAAGCTAGTGGCGGCCGATAGTTCTTTGAGGCTGACCGGGTCGGGGTAGCGCGCAAGGGTGTCAAGCAAGGAGATCATCCGTTCAATGACTTGAATGGAGGTCTTGCCAGTATCGTCGGGGGGGGCTGGTTTCATCGGAGTTTCTGATTGGAATCGCGTTGTAGGTATGGACTGCGTCTGAATTGGTAGATATTTTATATCACAATGTGAAAAATCGGGGCGTGCTGTTGTCATTAGTACCTAATTTAATATCATTATGTCATCGTTGTGACTTTTTTCTTCTTCAATTGGCTTGGGAGGGACTGTTAAAATCCGTCAGCATTTAATCCTCTTGAAACCCCGTCTTAAAACCAAATTCGAAGAGAATGTCAGCATGAACCCACAATCGCATACTCCTCCACCAACACCAGAAACACCAAAATCAAAACCGACGCCGCAAATACCCGCAACACATGAACAAGCCATCAGCCAATTCAAAAGTACCAGTGGCTTCAAGCGTCTTTTTTCGGCACTGTTTTACTCGTTTGATGGCTTGCATGCGGCGTGGAAGAATGAGCATGCATTCCGGCAAGAGTTGATGGTCGTTATCCCTGGTATCGTGATTGCATTTTTTTTGCCGGTTTCTCCGTTAGAAAAACTGTTGCTCATTGCCGTTCTGGTCTGGATCATTATTATCGAACTCATTAACTCAGCCATCGAAGCCGTTGTTGATCGGGTCTCGCTGGAACGCAATCCTTTATCCAAAATTGCCAAGGATTTTGGTAGTGCCGCAGTGCTGCTCACGAGCATTCTGGCGGTCGCGACATGGGGCGTGATTTTGTATCCCTTATGTCATTTCAAGTAGGAAAAAGCAGTCCTTTATGCATTCGGTCAGTCCGTGCTTATTCGTTTTTCGCATCACCAGAGGGGAAGGGATTCGTTCTTTTTTCTATCGACTCTGATTAATCTGTCTTCTCCAGAATAATAAAATTCTCAAGGGAAGCAGATCATGTTGAAAAAATCATCCGATCTATCGTCGCCATAACATTCGTTACGCAAATGGGCTTCATCGCCACTATCGTTCATGCTGTCGATTTTTCGATACTGAATGGTGCATGAACCAATGTTGTTGTTGCTTGATGAGCCGCTCGGCGCACTCGATGCATTGACGTGTATTGAGATGCAGCAATTGATTGAGTCGCTACGGCAACCCAGCGGTTTTATAGCGTTGCTGGTTACGTATGATGTGCAAGAGCTGATTGCGTTGGCTGACCGCATGCTGCTGATCGAAGATGGCGAAGTAGTGTTAGACCAGCGCATTGATCTGCCGCGACCCCGCGCATGGGGTAATCCGCTCTTTGCGCAACTCGAAGAAAAAAATCTTACACGCATCTTGAACCAACATGCCGGTCATTGAAATGTGCACGCGCTTGTTATTGGATTTTCGTGTACTGGTTATACCGGGACTGCATTAAAGTGGACCACAGCATTGGCAATCACGCTGGCAACGTCTGTATCCCGGTATTGAACGGGTTGAACAGAAACAGTGGGATGTTCCTGCGCTGGCGTTATGGTCGCAACGTTTGCGGGGTGTGTTGCTGCTACCGACTGCGGTGCAGAAGCCTGTGCTGTTAGTGGTGCATAGTTTTGGTTGTCTGGCGACGGTACATAACGCGATCACCGCGCTACCGGAGGAATTGGTGGCAGGGATTTTGCTGATAGCACAGGCTGATCCGGAGAAATTTGGCGTCAGCGCCGAACTACGCGCCCGGTTGCCATTTCCATCGATTGTAGTGGGTAGTTTGAATGATCAGTGGATGACGGCTGGCGGGGCATTGGCGTGGGCAACGGTGTGGGGCGAGATGTGCGTTCCCTGATGGAGCAACCTTGGACTAGACGTTCTTTAATTTTCGTCCAAGATTGCAGCGCACAAGTCGCCGGGTATCGTTATTAGAATTTATTCATTGTCATTCTCATTAAACCACTCAAGAACTGGATTTGGGTCATTGGGATCTTTCGGACCAAATTCAGTATGACGATGTATATTGACCCCTCTCTCAGTGGCCTCTATTAGTTCACCCCTTGCAATATTTCCGCCGTTATATACATGAAGTTCGGCGCTCTCTTTTGCCACCACCCTCACTGTGTAGGACTCTCCGGCAGGCGATTTTACCGTCCACAAGTTAAGGGGATCTGGAACGTACACAATGTCATTACAAAAATTTTGTATTCCTTTTTTTTCGTTTTTTTCGATGTCATTTTTCGCTTGCACCGAGACGATACCGAGTGTCTGGATGTCCATGGACTTTGCAACCTCTGCGGCACAGCCTACGCCTTCAGGGGTTCCACCTGTCACGACAAGTAAATGGCCTGCGCCATGTTTATCTATTCCAGTTTGAAGGACAGAGCCAATATCGAGCTTGAGTTTTTCCATTTCGGCGTATCCCTTTCCGGAAAAACCAATAAATTCGATGACATACTTATCTTTGGTAAAGGAATCAATTCTTTCTGCAATAGGATCAGGGATTGTTGGTGTTGGTGGTGTATATGATTCTGTCGTCCGAGTATTACTTACACTGTAATTATTTATATCCATACGAATTTCCTTGAATTAAGTGAATTAACGGAGCGTGGATTAAATCAAAAGTGAGTGCACTTTTCATTAGTGTTTCACTTTTTGTAGCATCTCTTCATCCTCTTTCCTTATAATGATTTCGGCTTATTCAAAACAAGTCTATTGACATGCAAAAAAGTTCGTTCTCTTTATAATAAGTCGATGCAAATATCGCTATTCGTTATTCGTATTGGTAATAAATTGGCGATTTGTTATTACTGGTACGGCATATTTATCTGCATTAAATTTCACGCATTCTACTAAGTCCGTCAGCCCGTTTCGGGTGATGTCTGCTTTACTGCCGCGGCCATATTGCCACTGCATTCAAATCAGCGGGAATTCATCTGGATATCGCGTTGACGGCAATGGATTCGGACGTCATTCAGCAATATTTTTCGCTGGAATTAGGTCTAGGTATTATTGCTGCAATGGCATCCGAGCATACGTGGCAAAACGGTTTGCAAACGATAGTGGTTGGGCATTTGTTTGCATCAAATGTCACGCAGCTGGCGGCGCGGCGCTTATTTACGGTCTTATACGTTGGATTTTATTGTGCAGTTTGCGCCACAGTTGAGGCGGATGGATATTGTGGAGGCGTTGCAGGCGGAGTTGCTGTGAAGGGGCGCGCCGGGTAGTCCTGGGTCAGCGTTGTTGGAATGGTTAGGTCTGTCATTTTCTTCTGGGAGAAAATGACAGACTTTTGATATTTCAGAGTGATTTTTTGCAGAATTAAAATTCGTTATCAGACGGCGTTAGCCGACTCTTCTAATATGGTTGGCATTCTCTGACTATTGGGAACAGCATTAAAGGAAGTTGAGTGTGAACGGAATAGTTTTGCGTGCTCAGATGATTTTCCGCGCCCTTGTTGATCTTGTTGAGCTAGTTCTTCTGCGTAAGCCCGTTTATGGGCATAAAGAGACCTTATGTTTGTTGTGATGTCGTTGTATTGGGTTAGTAATTTTCCTATATCTGTCCATATCTTATGTGCAGTTTTTGCGTTCACTGCTTGTTTTTCGGATTCAGAGTGTGATGTGGGCTTCTGACTCGAAAGATCAAAACGTCCTTTCGCTAATTCTTCACTAAACTTTTCTACCTGAAAGTTTTTAATGTACTTAATTGCATCTTTGTAATATTTTGGTGCAACAGTTTGCAGTTTGTCAGCGGTTTTAAAGAGCTCACTTGTAAGACTGACCAACTCATTGCTCAATTGGCTTATTTTATGGTCGATAGTTGGAACCGGGGACTGCTTCAAACTGCTCCCTTCGGGCTTTTGAAGATTTCTGGTTTCCAATGTTTTTCTGATTTCCAAATCTTCCTTGACAATTGTACTGAGCGTCTGCGATATAGAAAACCCCACGTTTTGAGATGGATTTTCTGAGATGGTCCGATTATTTCGGACGAGTGTGTCGATGACATTATCGGAAATTTTGGATGATACATTTGGATGGTTAGATAGCATTACCAAATACTCTTCAGCTAGTTCCCGTTCTTGTTTAGCACTCGAGTCTTCTAATGCTGCAATATCGCCTAACGTCTCAATTGCAGCGTTAACGTCAAAAACATCCATCCGGCCCTTTTCATCCATTGCTTCACCTTTGATGATTTTCATCTGAAAGTGGATCATCGATAAAGTGCTGTCCCCGATATTTGAGCTTAGTGCAATAGTTGGCTCGGTACGGGGTGGTTGAGGGGCTGGAAGATATGTTGGTTTTGGAATTGTTTCTTCTGGATTAATCTCCGCGCGATGGGTACGGGTGTGATTAATTTGTGGTTGATTCTGGCTTTGGGCGGCAGGAGTTTCGGTATGTAGGTCGATTTGAGTAAGGATTTTGTTTAGATCGCTATTCATTTCGCTTTCCGATGGGTCTAATGACTGGGCGCTTAAAAACCTGTCTCTGATGTTGATGACTGCTGCTCTTGCAATATATGCCTCCTCAGTATTCATTTTGTCGGTAGCTTGTGTTACTCCTTTCAGCGCTGTCTTTACAGTAGACGAAATTAATTTGCCTTCTCTTATAGATTCAATAGTTGAATTTGTAACAAAGTCCCTCACCACCACTGCGGTGGGAGATTGTATATCCATACCCATTTTTACTCCTCCTTAGTATTTGTTAAACTACCATGTCAAATATTTAATTTTGGAGAGACCAGCTTAAATACCGCTCAGCGTGAATGCCGTTCTCGAATTTCTCCAAAAGCACTGAATTATCGATATTTCTCTTATCCGGAGAAATAAAAAAACGCTTATAACTCTTAAGTATGCTTAACAGGTTTGCTGTATTTTTCTATTTAGGTAACTTCGTTTTACGAGGGTGCAATGTGAGAAGCGTAAATAGGGATTTTGGATGACAACGCAACACAATAATTTCTAACACCAATTTCTAATACCAATATACAAAATAGATACTCTAAATATTAAATGACGATCAATTTGAGAGCCGATATAGCTGAGCCTGTACCATCCCTCCCGCGCTACGAGGGTATAACTCTAGCGGAAGTACGCATCATTCAAACGCTGATCCATGCACAAGAGGCACTTACAGCGCTTATGAAGGCCGATGTCATTGGCTTCGATACCGAATCCAAGCCGACCTTTAACAAAGGTGAACTATCCGACGGGCCGCATTTGATCCAGCTTGCGACCGACGATACGGTGTATTTATTTCCTGTCGGACACTTTTCGCATCAGTCGGTATTGAAGCCTGTCTTTGCGTCGACCGCGGTTTTGAAGGTGGGATTCGGTCTGAGCGATGACGTAAAGCTTCTGCAGACAAAATGTGGGATAAGTTCAGCGCATGTTCTGGATTTATCTCGGGCATTACGCAGCGAAAACCGCAACGACTTTGGAGCGAAAAGCGCTGTGGCGCATTTCTTTGGACAGCGCTTGCAAAAATCCAAAAAAACCTCCACCAGCAATTGGGCGAACTCCCCGCTGACCGAGCGCCAGATTCTTTATGCTGCTAACGATGCGCAAGTTGCACTGAGGATATATCGCTTTTGGCGTAAAAGCGGTTGAAGCCGCTGAAATTAGCGCATTTTGAGAGGCAGGCGCTGCACCGTGCTATGCTTCTCGCCTTGAAAATTAAATGTCTTTGTTGTCAATAAATATGACCAGCTCAATTACCAGCTCATCCACCAGTAACACGCCTGACTCAACCTCCACTTCTCCTGCCGTTGTGCCCGATACCAAGCTTGCCCCTGCGCAAAGTGCCCGTATTTTGCTCAAGGAGTTGCAAGAGAAATTCGCCGCTTTTCGCGAATACATGCCGCTGGCGATTGGTGTCGATAAGCAACTTATTGCACGATGCCCTGAATTGAGTCGTAAAGTTTTACGCATGGCGTTAGGGATGCACGTTAATTCGTTGCGGTATTTGAAGGGTATGGAAAAAGCTACCGTCAGATTTGATCTCGATGGCAATACTGCGGACGAAGTAACCGATGAGCATCGCAAGCACGCTTCAGAGATTTTGCGTGAGCGATTCAAGAAAAATGCGGAGCATCGCAAAGTTCAGCTTATTGCAGAGGGCGCGCAGCGCGTTGCCGAAGCTGCAGCACGTGCGGCTGAGGAAGAATTGCGTCAGCGCAACGAGAAGCTCAATGCGTTGACAGAGAAATTTTCGCGCAAGGGCTGATTTGTTCTGATGGCATGACGTATTGAAGACATTCTGAGGGGCGCTAAGGCGCCTCTCAGTGCGTCAAGCCAACGGCGATCAGGTTTCCTTAACCTGCACTACGATGCTATCGGCTTGCATGGTAATCGCACCCGGCTCAAACGTTTTTCCACCCAAACGCAACTCTTCGGGCTTAAACGTATACATCGGATAATTGTTCAACACTTGCTCCGCCACCACTGCGCCAATTGCATTGAGTTGTTGCGTGTATTGGGCACCAATACCGCCGACATTGACACGATCTACGCGCGGCGCATCGAGCCGGATTGCACGGGACAACGGATCGTATTTAAGACCACTGCTCAGTGTGAGTGTGCCTGTGATGGGCGCAGGGAGTAAGAAGTTGCTATTGACATTGAGATTGACCAGGGTGACGATGCGATTTCCCGCCACATCCAGCGTCAGGCGTGGATTGCTGACATCCACTTGAAACACCTCGGCATAGCGCAGCCGCTTGGGAAATTGTTGTTCGATCCGGGTTTGCAGATCGGACAGGGGCAGGGTGTATTCATTGGTCCAGACGTTATAACCGGCGCTTGCCGTGGTCGGTAGCGTCAGGCTGGTGATGGCGATAGTCGCGCTGATAGTCGTCAGAATAGCTTTTATCAGTTTGCGTCGTTTTACTTGCATGCCGGAGTCGTTTTCATGGTGGTATTTGAGAATAGAATTATCTCCGATGTTAGCCGCGTAGCGCCAGTCTGCGTCAGTAATCTATATACTTCGTGCGACGCGCTCCCTCCAAAACACCAGACTTAGCAGATCATGCCAGACAAACTCCGCCTCGAAAAAATAGTGCAATGAAGTATCCCGCTCTCCTGACTTTTACCGACATCCTGCCGCAACTGAGCGCGTTTGACGCCATCATTGATGCGCGCAGCCCGTCTGAGTTTGCGGACGATCATATTCCCGGTGCCATTAATTGCCCGGTACTGGATGACGCGCAACGGATCGTCGTTGGCACGATGTACAAGCAGGTCAACGCATTTGAGGCCAAGAAATTAGGCGCAGCGCTGATTGCCAGAAATATTGCTGCCCACATCGAGAACCTGTTTATCGATAAGCCGAAAGACTGGAAACCGTTGATTTATTGCTGGCGCGGCGGTAACCGCAGTGGCGCAATGGCGCATATCCTCGCAAAAATCGGCTGGCCGGTCATCCAGCTCGATGGCGGCTATAAGGAGTATCGGCGACACGTCAGCGCCACGATGGCCGAGCATGCTGAGCGTCTGACCTATACCGTGGTATGCGGCCCGACCGGTAGCGGTAAAAGCCGCTTGCTGCAAGTATTGGCCGGGCAAGGCGCGCAAGTGCTTGATCTGGAGCAACTTGCAGCGCATCGCGGCTCGGTACTGGGCAACTTGCCGACGACATCGCAGCCGACGCAAAAGGCGTTTGAGAGCAGTATTTGGGAGCTGTTGCGCAACTTCGATTCGACGCTACCGGTGTTTGTCGAGTCGGAAAGTAAAAAAGTCGGCAATCTGCGCGTGCCGGATGCGTTGATGGAAAAAATACGGGAATCGCATTGCGTTGCTCTGACGCTGGCGCAGCCGGACCGGGTTAAATTGCTGATGGATGATTATCTGCATTTCGTCGCTGATCCCGCATTATTGAATGCCCAGCTGAGTTGCTTGACTGCGCTGCATGGGCGCGAAATAATTGGCCGCTGGCAAACAATGGCAACCGATGGCCGCATGGAAGAACTGGTCGATGCCTTGTTGGTGAAGCATTACGATCCGGCTTATTTGCAATCGATCAAGCGCAATTTCGGCCAATTTTCGCAAGCCCAAATCGTGGACTTGCCGGATATCTCAGATACAGCATTTTTGAACGCGGCCCGAATATTGCATCCTGTGACATTGCCGCATGTAGTTGAAGACTCACTGTCAGGATCACGATGACTATCACCAATAACGTCACGAATAACGCCACACCAGCAATCAAACTCACATCCTTCTCGCACGGTGGCGGTTGCGGTTGCAAGATTGCGCCCGGCGTCCTCGCTGAAATCCTGAAAAACTCGACCGGCTTTGCGGTGCCGAAAGAATTAATGGTCGGCATCGAAACCGCCGACGATGCTGCCGTCTACAAATTGAATGACGAGCAGGCGCTCATCGCCACCACCGATTTTTTCATGCCCATCGTCGATGATCCTTACGATTTCGGTCGCATCGCTGCTACCAATGCAATTTCGGACGTCTACGCGATGGGCGGCACGCCAATTATGGCGTTGGCGCTGGTCGGTATGCCGATCGATAAATTGCCGATAGAAGTTATCGGCAAAATTCTCAAAGGCGGTGAATCGATCTGCGCCGAGGCTGGTATTCCGATAGCTGGCGGTCACACCATTGATTCGGTTGAGCCGATTTATGGCTTGGTAGTACTCGGTCTGGTTCATCCGTCCAAAGTGAAGCGCAATGCAGGGGCCAAAGCGGGCGACAAAATTATTTTAGGCAAGCCTATCGGGGTCGGCATTTTATCTGCCGCACTCAAAAAAGGCGCGCTCGATGCGCAGGGCTACGCGGCGCTGATCGAGAACACGACCAAGCTCAATAAGCCCGGCAAGTCGCTCTCTGAATTGGATGGCGTGCATGCGCTAACCGATGTGACCGGCTTTGGTTTGTTGGGACACTTGCTGGAATTGGCACGCGCGGCCAAGTTGACCGCCATGCTCACTATGGATCAGATTCCTTTACTGCCGAACGTGCAGCATTTGGCTGAGCAGGGCTACATCACGGGCGCATCCGGGCGCAACTGGGAAGGCTATGGTCACGAAGTCGTGCTGGGCGAGGCGATCAGTCAGGTTCAGAAAGCATTGCTGACAGACCCGCAAACGTCGGGCGGCTTGTTGGTTTCTTGCGCGCCGGAGGTTGTCGATACGGTCTTGGCGTTGTTTCAGCGGGAAGGTTTTGCTGATGCGGCGGTGGTGGGGGAAATGCAGGCAGGGATACCGGGGGTTAGCGTTTTGGCGTAGGGCCTGTGTTGGCATTCAAATTTTAAAAAACCGTTCGTACTGAGTAGCCCTTCAGGGCGTATCGAAGTAGTTGCATGCGTTGGCGATTCTTCGATACGGCACTGCGTGCCTACTCAGTCCGAACGGGCTTATTAGTACTTTATAAGCCCTATATGCTGAACATAATCGATTTATTTATTCAAACTGTTTAAAAACCTAAGGCCGCATGATGATCCGACTGTCTTCTATCTCCCCCCTCAAATCATTGTTGGCAACGGTGTTCGCCACGCTCGCCCTGAGTACGACTGGCCTGGTTTATGCGCAACAAGTATTGCGCGTTTCAGCCATCCCGGACGAAGCCCCGACCGAACTTCAGCGCAAATTCAAGCCGCTCGGCGCTTATTTGGAGAAAAAGCTGGGCATGAAGGTTGAGTTCACACCTGTTACCGACTACGCCGCCTCGGTCGAAGGTTTGATCAATAACAAACTCGATATGGTCTGGTTTGGCGGCTTTACGTTTGTGCAGGCAAATACACGCAGCGGCGGCAAAGTCATTCCTATCGTGCAGCGCCAAGAAGATCAACAGTTTCAGTCGGTATTTGTGACGACCAACAAGTCGATTAATTCTCTGGCGGATTTAAAAGGCAAAAATTTCACGTTCGGCTCTGAGTCGTCCACGTCGGGCCATTTAATGCCGCGCTCGTATTTGCTGGCGGCTAACATCAATCCCGATGTCGATATGAAGCGCATTGCCTTCTCTGGCGCGCATGACGCCACTGTGGCGGCAGTTGCTGGCGGTAAAGTCGATGCTGGTGCGTTGAATATCTCGGTCTGGGACAAGTTGGTGGGGGAAGGCAAAGTTGATCCAAAAGTGGTCCGGGTGTTCTACACCACGCCCGGCTATTACGATTACAACTGGAGTGTGCGTTCGGATATGAATCCGGTTGTGCGTAAAAAATTGACCGATGCATTTCTGGCGCTAAACAAAGACAATCCTGACGACAAAGAAATTCTCGATTTGCAGCGCGCAACCCGTTTTATCCCGACCAAAGCAGAAAACTATGCCGCCATTGAAGCGGCGGCGCGCAATGCAGGTTTGCTGAAGTAATCGCAACATCAGAATGACACTTTCCTTAACCAATTTATCGGTCCGTCACCCTGGTGCGATTAATGCTACGTTAGCGTTGCAGGGTCTGACGCTGGACATTCATCAGGGCGAACAGATCGCGCTGATCGGGCCGTCCGGCGCAGGTAAAACCACGTTGCTGCATACACTGGCGTGCGCGCTCAAGCCGGAGCAGGGCGGCTTTACCTTGTTCGGTGTGGCCGCATGGGATGTCAACAGCGCTGCTCGTCATGCGCTGCGCAGACGTCTTTTTTTAGCGCCGCAAACACCGCCGCTACCGCCACGCCAGCGTGTGGTCAGCGCAGTGCTGGCTGGACTGCTGCCGCAATGGAGTCTCTTGCAAGCGCTTAGATCATTGATTAAACCAAGCCATCCGGTTGCCGCCTTTAACGCACTGGCGCGAATGAATTTGCAGGACAAACTGTATGCACGCGTGGATCGTTTGTCTGGCGGAGAACGGCAGCGCTGCGCCATGGCGCGCTTGCTTATTAGTGAGGCTGATCTGTTTCTGGTCGATGAGCCGTTGTCGGCGTTAGATCCGGCGCTGGCCTTGCAAACACTGAGCGTGTTGCAGCAGGAAGCAACGGCACGCAGGGCAACGTTGATGTGCAGTCTGCATCATGTGGCACTGGCGCGTACCCATTTTCCCCGCATCATTGGATTACGCGGGGGACGCATTGTGTTCGACGCGGCACGAGAGGATGTGACTGACGCCATGATCGACGCCTTATATCGCAACGAAGGTGACGGCGATGTAGAGACGGTGCAAGATGCGCAGCCATCAATGAGCGCCTCCGCGCTTATACCGCCTTGTTGAATCGATGATGCCTGCATATTCTAAGGATCAGCACCGGGACCCGGCCTGGCGCGGTCGGATTATCACGACCATCGTCGCGCTGGTCCTGCTCTGGCCGATATTAGTACTCAGCGAATTCAAACCGTGGATATTGCTGGACGCCCAAAGTCTGGGTGCCACCGGTAAATTTCTCGCCAGCTTTGTACCGCCAGCACATTCCCTTGCGTTTCTAAAAATGGTTGCCACCGCAACCTGGGAAACCGTAGCGATGGCAACCGTCGGCATGACGCTGGCGATGCTGGCAGCGATACCGATGACGCTCATCGTGACCGCGCATTTATCTATTTCGCGTATTGGGACCGGGCAGATGGGGCGCATGGCGCAATGTGTCCGGCAAGCCGTGCGTTGGTTGTTGGTATTGCTGCGCAGCGTGCCGGAACTGGTCTGGGCTTTACTGCTGGTACGTATCGTCGGGCTCGGTCCGACCGCCGGTGTGATAGCGATCGCGCTGACGTATTCCGGCATGCTGGGAAAAGTCTATGCCGAAATCCTTGAATCGTCGGAAGCACACGCGTCCGACACACTACTCAAAAACGGTAGCGGGCGTCTGACGGCATTGCTATACGGCGCGCTGCCAGAGGCGGCGGCGGAGTTGGTTTCTTACACTGTCTATCGCTGGGAATGCGCCATCCGTGGATCGGTCGTCATGGGATTTGTCGGTGCAGGCGGTCTTGGTCAGCGCATGGATGAGTCGATGAAAATGATGGCCGGAGGAGAGTTGGCGACGATGCTGATGATCTTTGTGCTGCTGGTCGCCGCCGCCGATGCTGTGAGCAAAATGTTGCGCGGGAGGCTAGAGTGAGGCCAACAAACTATCCTGAACAGGCAACCATGCCGCAAGCCCCGCGCTGGCGATTGTCAACGGTAGCGTTGTTATGCGGCTTGATGGCGCTCATCGTTGCGAGTTTTATGTCCCTGCCATTGCAGTGGAGTGCTTTTTTTACGCAAGATGCAATTCGCACAACCGGCGAATTTTTACGCGGCTTTACCCCGCCTGAGTTGTCCACCCCATTTTTGCTAAAGATTGCCATGGGCACGGCAGAAACCTTATCCATGTCGGCGCTAGGCACCGTATTGGCAGCGATTGCCGGTGTCGTATTTGGATTGCCAGCAAGCGGCCGCTTCGGCAGCACAGCACGGGCTGCAACCCGTACGCTATTAAACGTTCTGCGTTCAATCCCCGAACTAGTCTGGGCATCAGTCTTGCTAATTGCAGCCGGATTAGGCCCCTTCGCCGGTACGCTGGCACTGGCTGCGCATACCTCAGGCGTGCTAGGCCGTCTGTTCGCCGACGCCTACGAAAATACCCCGCAGCTACCAGAAGTTACATTACGTATCAATGGCGTGCGCGCTATTCCTGCATTTCTATACGCGACCTTGCCGCAAACCTTGCCGCAAATGCTGTCGTACACCCTGTACCGATGGGAAAACAATATCCGTGCAGCAGCAATCCTCGGCGTGGTTGGTGCCGGGGGCTTAGGGCAAATGTTGAAATATCATTTATCGCTATTCCAAATGCCGCAAGCCGCCAGCGTGATCGTTGCCATGCTGCTGATGGTAGCGGCGGTGGATGGAATTAGTTTCATGCTGCGCCGGGCGATGACGCGATAACGAACTAGCGCAAAAACGTCCATACGTAACAATGATAGAGGCTGTTGTTTTTGAAGTTGCAGGCGCAGCCACAGTTGTAGTTGTTTTTGAAGTTGCAGTTGCAGTTGCAGTTGCAGTTGCAGTTGCAGTTGCAGTTGCTTTTGATCTTGCAGGCGCAGCCACAGTTGCCGTTGTTTTTGAAGTGGCAGTTGACCTACCCCGTCATTTGACGCTGCCAAATTTTCCTGCC
>NZ_JBRIIQ010000038.1:0-36216 GCF_052976905.1 Glaciimonas sp. GG7
CGGTGATAGCTTCTCTAAGCGCCCGGTTCATCGAGCACGAATCGATCGCTTGCAGGGTGATGGCGTCGCTTTCCAACGCCCGTAACACATCGGCGACCTGTTGCAATGCTTGTAGAACGGTTTGCTGCCAGGTTGCCAAAGCGGCGTCGTAGGCGGCAGCGGCGGAGCGTTGTTTTGCGCGTAGTTGGCCGCCATCAAATAACGGCTGCATGAATTTAATTCCTATGCTCCAGACGTTGATGCTGTTTGCCAATTGGTTGATACCGGTTCGCTCAGACCCGGCACTGCCGGATAGCGTGAGTTGCGGATACAGGTTTGCTGTGGCGACGCCAACTTGTGCGCTTGCCTGATGCAGTGTGGCCTGCGCCGCACGGATGTCGGGACGTTGGCGTGCCAGGCTTGAGGGTAGCGTCAGCGGCAATGCCTCGGGTAAGGTCAGCGTGTTCAATTCCAGCGGCTGCAAAAATATTTGCGCCGGTGCTTTGCCCAGATACACCGCAAGTTGATGATTGATCTGTGCCAATTGCTGTCGCAGAGTAGGTAGCGTGGCCTCGCTTTGCGCTAGCAATGTTCGTTGATTTACCAGATCAAGACGCGCTATGCCGCCCGCGCTCAACCGTTGTTGCATGATAATTATCTGCGCGCGTTGGAGTCGCAATAACTGCTCGGTTTCGGCAATCTGGGCGGTCAAAGCCGCTTGTCGGATTGCGGTGGTGACGACGTTACTTGCCAGCGTCAGACGGGCGGCCTGAAGTTGATATTCTTGATTCTCGACTTGTGCTTGTAAGCCTTCGAGTGTGCGCCGGTTGAGGCCGAAGGCATCGATAGTGTAGGAAACATTCAGTGCGGCGTTGTACAGCGTGAAAGGGCCAGATTGTGGAATATTGGGCACGCCGAGCGCGGTGGTATCGATTTGCTGACGGCTGCTGCCGAGCTGTGCGTTGACTTGCGGCAGGTCAGTCCCGGTTTGTGCATTCAGGTTTTCGCGTGCGGCACGTAATGTCGCCTTGGCTTGCGTGAGCGTCGGACTGTTAGTAAGGGCGCTGCGTACCAGCACTTCTAACTCGGGTGAATGGAATACGCTCCACCATTGCGATGGAATGTCCGCGCCAATCTCAAAGTGTTGCGCGCCGCCGCCTGCGCCGTTGCTGGCGCTGGTGACAACTGGTTGCGTGCCGGATGTGTATTGCTGCACCTCGGGGGCTATGGGAGGCTGGAAGTCGGGGCCGATTGTGCAGCCGCTCAATACGACGACGAGGCTCATTTGTAAGAGATGCATCCTGCCCCCCTCAATCTAGCGTGCGCCGATAAAAACGTACCGCTATGACCATCACAAGTAGCGTAAACAGCAGCAATGGCCAGACGCTGGGCCACAAATCCACCAAGCCGTTTCCCTTGAGCAAAATACCGCGTATGAGCCGATTAAAGTACGTCAGCGGCAGCAGGTTACCAATGAATTGCGCCCACTTCGGCATGCCCTGAAACGGAAACATAAAACCCGATAACAGCATATTGGGTAGAAAATAAAACATCGTCAGTTGCATCGCCTGTAACTGATTTTGCGCCAGCGAAGACAGCGTGATGCCGACCGTCAGACTAGCGCCGATAAATAGCAGCGCGGCGAGGTAGATGGCGATGATGCTGCCCGCAAATGGGACATGAAATATAAAATATGCGCCCAGCAAAATGATGCTCGATTGCAGTAGTCCGATGGCGATGTAGGGCATGATTTTGCCGGTGATGACTTCGATTGGCGTAACAGGGGTGGCGAGCATATTTTCCATCGTCCCGCGCTCTCGTTCGCGAGTCATGGCCAGCCCCGTCATCATCACCAGTGTCATCGACAGGACGACGCCCATCAGGCCCGGGACTACGTTGTATTGATTGATGCCTTCAGGGTTGTAGAGGCGGTGTACCTGGACCTCGAAGGCTGGCTTGCTGTTGTTGCTGAATTTTTCTAGCGCCCCTTTTAAATCCTTGTTGCTTACTGACTGCACTAGTTGCGGCAACGCTGCGAGTGCCTGTGCGGTGGCTGTGGGGTCGGTGGCATCGGCCTCTACCAACAGCGTCGGTTGCTCGCCGCGCAATACATTTCGCGTGAAATTGGCCGGGATGCTGAGCACAAACAGTACTTTCCCCTGCGCTAGTGCGGCGCGACCGCTTTCTTCGTTAGGTAGTTCATCGACCACGTCGAAGTAGTCGGAGGCCTTCATTGCGGCTATAAAAGTACGTGTGATATCGCTGTGATCGGCGGCGATGATAGCGGTCGGCATGTGTTTAGGGTCGCTATTGATGGCGTAGCCGAATAGCAGCATTTGCATGACCGGAATGACGGTAATCATGCGCAGGGTGACCGGGTCGCGCAGCAGTTGCAGAAACTCTTTGCGGACAATGCTCCACCATCGGGCGAGCGAGAATGTGACAGATCGTGCACCAGATCGTGTATTCGATCGCATGCCAGATCGCGCGCTCATACTGGGCCACCGAAATTGTCGCTTGCATGCTGCATCAGGTAGATAAAAACATCTTCCATACTGGTTTCGATCAAGGTCATGCGCAGATTGTGGCTCTCGGTCAGACGGCGCAAAGTGCCCTCAAGCTGCGCGCCGTCTTTACCGCAGACGTGCAAAGAAGTGCCAAAGGCCACCGTCTGATCGACACCAGGCTGAGCGCGCAGGGTTTGTGCGAACGCTGCCAGATTCGGGCCGTACACCGACCAGGTGCTGAGATGTTGACCGGCAACGATCTCGGCGGCAGTGCCTTGTATCAGCAATTGCCCGTAGGCGAGATAGGCCAGTTTGTGGCAGCGCTCGGCTTCATCCATGTAGTGCGTGCTGACCAGGACGCTGATCCCTTGCGCCGCCAGGTTGTGCAGCTCCTCCCAGAAATCGCGGCGTGCACCGGGATCAACCCCGGCGGTGGGCTCGTCTAGTAGCAAGAGCTGGGGTTCGTGCAGCATGCAGGCAGCAAGTGCCAGCCGTTGTTTCCAGCCGCCGGAGAGGCTGCCTGCGAGTTGTTTGGCGCGGCTACTTAAGCCTAATTTTTCGAGCGAACGATCGACCGCTTGCTTGCGGTTTTGCATGCCGTAGACGCGGGCGACGAAATCCAGATTTTCTCGAATACTGAGATCGTCCCAGTAGGAAAACTTTTGCGTCATGTAGCCCACGCGCTGCTTGATCTGTGGGCTTTGACTAAGGATGTCAAAGCCCAGACAGGTACCGCGCCCGGAATCCGGCGTGAGCAAACCGCACATCATCCGTATCGTTGTGGTCTTGCCGCTGCCGTTGGGGCCGAGAAAGCCGAAAATTTCCCCATGCCGGACTTGTAGCGAAAGGTTTTTGACGACGTGTTTATCGCCGAAATATTTGTTGATGCGCTCAACATCAATCGCCAACGCACTATTGGGTTGAGCAGAATCGGTGACGTTGGCGCTCACTGCAATCTCACATCGAGCGGCTGCCCCGGATGTAGCCTTGGTGCATCCGCAACGGCAGGGCGGGCCTCAATCATATAGACCAGTTTGGCGCGGGTTGCGTTGCTATAGATAATCGGTGGGGTGTATTCGGCCTCTGTTGCGATGTAGCTGATGCGCGCCGTCAAACCGGACGGGCAGCCATCGCACTGCAGTTCGACCGATTGATTCAGCGTGAATCGACCGAGTACTGGCTCCGGTACAAAAAAACGGATTTTTATATTCTCCGGCGGCAGCATGCGCACTACCGGGTTGCCTGCGGCGATCCATTCGCCTTCGCGATATAGCGTGTCGCTGACTAGTCCAGGCTGGGTTGCTTGTACGTTTTTTTGCGCCAGTTTCCAGTCGGCCTGATCCAGCGCAGCTTGCGCGGCGGCAACTTGTGCTTGCTGCGCCCGGATTTGAGCGGCTCTGTTTGGCAGGCGGTCTACCGCTAACTGACTTTGCCATTGGCGGACTTGGGCGGCGCTGGTTTCTGCTGCGGCGCGTGCGTCATCGAGTTGTTGGCGGGCGACGCCACCGGCATTGAATTGAATTTGGTCGCGTGTAAGCTGTAATCGGGCTTTGTTGGCAGCGGCTTCGGCTTGTATCAGTTGCGCTTGCGTCACGCTGATCTCTTGCGTGCGCTTGCCGCTTTGGATATCGGCCAATTGCGCTTGGGTTGCTTGTAGCAGGCGCCGGGCTTGTTGCTGTGCTGCAGTTTCTGCGCCTGACTCTAAGGTAAATAGTGCTGCGCCGACGCCGATTTGTTGTCCCCTCATGACGGACAGACGATCAAGTCGACCCGGTTGCGATGAGGCAACGGCGACATATTCACCCTCTACATAGCCTTGCCAGATGTTCTCGACGGGCGGTGCACAGGCTGCCAGCAAAAACGCCCAAAATGCCCCAAGCGCAGCAGCGTCTTTAGCGGCAGCTTGGCGAGGGTGTGATTGCATGAGAAATTCTCCCGAGCAAAATTGCCTCTATGTCGCGCGCTCTTAGTAGAAAACGCACCAGACGGATGGAAATGAAAAGGCAGACTCCATCATGGTCTTTTTGTTATATTTTAGTCAAGTATGTTTTTATAGCCTCATCCCGCGTGCACCTTGCAAGCCGCCGGTATGGATGGCGACAATCTGTTGGTCAACCTGAAATGCGTTTTCCTGCACCATTTTCTTGAACGCAAAAAATAACTTGCCGGTGTATACCGGTTCTATCAGGATGCCGGTTTCGCGTTGAAAATCCTGACAAAACAACCGCAACTCGGGTGGTGCTTTGCCATAGCCGCCATGATGGGCGTCGGTAATCAACTCATAATTTTTATACGCAGGGTAGCCAGCCTGATGCAGTAATAGGGCAATTTCCGCATGAAGATAGTCGGCGTTTTTCAGCACTACGATGCCAATGACGCGGCCCTTGCCGCCCATGCCTGCCAACAATCCGGCCAAAGTTGCGCCGGTGCCGCAAGCGACCATTACAACGTCTGGCATGAACGGCAGTTCGGCAATGAGTTCGGCCACACCGTGCAGGGCCGCTGGCGAACTTCCGCCTTCCGGAAACCAGACATGGCTTTCGTCAGTGGCGTGGGTGATGTGGCTGCGCCAGGCATCGGGGATATCCCGTAGTGCGCGGTATTGGTCCCGCGTGAGATGGTCAATTTGCATGCCAAGTCGGCGACAGTCATCCAGCGTTGCCGTGCTGAGCGCCTCGGTGCCACGTACCAGGCCATGCGTTGGCCATCCGAACAATGCACCTGCGTGCGCCAGCGCATGCAGATGATTTGACCAGGGGCCACCCATCGTGGTGAGCGTCGGTTTTTGATCTTTGTGCTGGCATTGCATCGCCTCCAGCGTCATCAGAGGATGTTTTAGCTTGCGAAATTTATTGCCGGAAACGGTGGAGTGCAGCAAATCATCACGCTTAATCCAGATTGCACGCTTAAGGAAGGGTGTCGCTGGAATATGGTGGCATGGCGACGGCTGACTTATTAGCAATGGCATGGAAATGGTCGTTCAGAAATAAGAGAATGACGACGATTTTATAGCGCTATTGAAACGTCCTGTGCAGAGAAAGTCTATGAACTATTGCCGAGTGAAAATTTAATGTGGAAAAAATGATGATTTAATCAAAATAGTATTAATCAGCCCGGCGTACAGTAAAAGAAATGGTTAATATCAAGCCATATTTTGGTGCACATTTTTTTGTGGGTTGTTCTGCTACGGCGGTACGGCTAGTGTGTTTAACAGTGCGAATACGATGCATCCGACGATGGATTCGATTAACGTATTCGCATGAATAATTAAAAGGTTAGTTTCATGTCTGCCGATACCACCGCCATCAACAAGTTGATGGATAAATTCGATGATCACCAGAGTGTTTGGTTATTTGGATATGGTTCGCTCATATTTAAAGCCGATTTTCCGTTTGTCGACAGACGTCCGGCATTGATCAAAAACTGGACGCGTCGCTTTTGGCAAGGTTCGTTCGATCATCGCGGGACACATGAAGCGCCCGGTCGCGTGGTGACCCTCATTGCGCAAGCCGATGCCGTTTGCGAGGGCATGGCGTATCTGATTACCCCGGACGTTTTCGCCCATCTCGATCATCGTGAAAAGAACGGCTATTTGCGGCTCTGCACCGATATATCCTTTGAAGACGGGACCAGCAGAGAGGGCTTGGTCTATATTGCTACCGAAAAAAATGATGCTTTTCTCGGACCTGCTTCAGAGCGCGATATTGCCCGCCAAATCGCGGCCTCGTCGGGGCCTAGCGGTCACAATAAAGACTATCTCACCGGACTGGCGGTTGCTTTACGTGCGCTGGGTAAGGACGATCCGCATGTATTTGAGATTGAACAGCATTTGATCGCATTGCAAACAGAGCTTGTGTAGTACGGCTAAGAAGGATAACGCCGCTGGGGCGATTTTGCGTGAGTCCTAATTTAGTTGCGCTCTGCTTCAGAGCCAACACGTACTTAGCCCAGACCGTTAAAATAGCGGGTTCCGATAGATCCTCATTTCAAGAGATAACAGTATGGATATCCATGTTTGGACAGCGTTTTTGTTCGCCGCAATTTTTATTGCCGTCTCGCCAGGTTCCGGTGCCATTTTGTGCATGAGTCACGGTGTGCGTTTTGGCGTAAAGCGCACCAGCGCTACCATTCTTGGTCTGGAGTGTGGCCTGGTGGTGATCTTGCTGATCGCAGGGGCCGGGATCGGTTCACTGCTGCTGGCATCTGAAGTGGCTTTTAATATTGTGAAGATACTTGGCGCTGCCTATTTAATCTATCTTGGATTTGCACAATGGCGTGCTCCTGCAACGGATACGAATTCGACGCTGGATGCAGACGCAAAAGAGCAGTCAGAAGCCGCATTATTAACGAAGTCATCGACCTGGCAGCGCCGTTGCGCAACCGGTTTTTTTACCAACGTCACCAATCCCAAGGGCATCGTTTTTATGGTTGCCGTGTTACCGCAATTTATCCGACAGGATCGTCCATTGGGACTGCAATTGCTGGTGATCTCAATAACGATGGTGGCCGTCGATGTCGCTGTCATGCACGGCTATGCATTTGCCGGACGCACGATGCAAAATATTTTCCGCAACGCACGGGCGCGCATGATTCAGAATCGCATTTTTGGCGGTCTGTTGATGCTGATCGGCACCGGCCTTTTCTTTGTCAAACGTGGTAATCATTAATTTTTTCTACGCAAAATTTACGCAGCTTTTTTTTACTTTAAAACCCCATGAAAATTTTATATCTGGACTACAACGGCGTGCTGCATGACGGCATGGTTATTCGCAACCGTAAGCGCGGCATGTATATCACTACACCAGAACGGTCTTTTTTTGAGTGGATGCCTATCCTGGAAGATTTGCTTGCCCCCTATCCAGAAGTGAAGATTGTTTTATCGACGAGTTGGGTGAGGGCGTTGGGGTTTGATGCTACCCGGCAAGAGCTCAGCGAAACCTTGCGATCAAGAGTGATCGGATCAACTTTTCATCACCCAAAATTACTGCAAAGTGAATTCGATCTCATGCCGCGTGGGATGCAAATCTTGAATGACGTCGAACAACGCAAACCGTCAAGCTGGTTTGCGATTGACGATGATGCCTTTGGCTGGCCGGCAGGGCATCGGGATCGATTGATTGAGACGAAGGGGCATACCGGATTGAGCGACCCGGAAATACAGGACGCGATTCGGAAGATGCTGGCAGTCCTGTAAACCTTGCAGTATTCCCCAGTGTTGTCCTGATCAATGCGTCACTTGGGGGCGTTTCTGAACAACCGGCAAAGTCAGCGTCATACTCGTGCCAGTTGTATCGGAACGCCATGCAACTTCACAGCCGATGGCAGCGGCTCTGCGCAATTGGTTTTTCAAGCCTTTTCCTTGCTTGAGCAAGCCTTTTTCTACCGAGAAGCCGCAACCATTGTCACTAATGACGACCTTGACACGACCCTCGTTATCAGAGGTTTCCACGCGTATTTCGCTGGCCTGTGCGTGTTTAATGATATTGCTGAACGTCTCTTGGAAAATACGCAGGATATGCAATGCGTGGCGGGGGTCGAGCCAGTTCAGCGGTGGCACATCAGTGATTTCCCAGCGCAGTTTGATGCCGGCATCTTCCAGCCGCGGACTCAAGCGGAAGCGTAAGGTTGCCAGCAGCAGTAGCAGATCGGCCTGAATCGGCTCCATGGAGTCGATCGTCAACTTAAGATCATCGATGCAATCTTTCAAAATGTCGGCCACCATGGGTGAATCTGCGGTGCCTTGTGTTACCGCTAACAGCGCTACTACAAGTGATGAACCCATTCCATCGTGTATATCCTGGATCAGGCGCTGGCGTTCAGTATCGAGAGTCTGGCGACGGGTAATGACTTCCAGGCGCTGGTGGTAGTTCTGTAACTCCACTTCCTGTTCCAGCAGGCGTGTCTGCAGACGGACATTGAATTCGACGACGTTTTCATTAGCCGCGATATAGCGCAGGAAAATGATGTATATGAAGATTAGCAAGGCGCTGATATTGCTAAACGGACCAAAGTAAATACTCTCGATATTCACATAATTATTTTGCAGCAGCCAGTCGTCGGTGCGTAACAGCGTGCCGGCCACGACCCAGGCGCTCAGTAATACACCCTCCCTTGAATTAGTGCCCCTGGATTGATAAAAACCGATACCTGCCACCATCAACCCGGTCAGAATCAGCGCCAGATAAGCCAGCGGTGTCAGACCGTGGGCGTAAATCGTGCTTATCAGGGCGGGTGACGTGAGGATGCACATGAAAATAGTGAGACCGCTGAGGAAGTAATTCATCAGCACAACGGGGCGACGGTGGATATAGTTGAGGAAGAAATGCGTCAGCAACATCATCCAGTAGGCCGAATTGATGGTCAGCCAAGAGAACCAGTCATCCGATATGGGCAACTTGTATTCGCCGACGTAGTAATGCATGCTACGCAGGAACGAGGCCACCGAAATACAAAAAAGTAGCAGGTAAGAGTATTGGCTGCGCAGTTTAATCCAGACCAGTAGCGCAAACAGCCCCACCGCCAAAAAGGCGCTGCTGCCGGCAAACGGTAGTTGCACCTGCATCAGGTAGCGCATCCGGTAACGCCAGCCTATCGTCTCTTCAGGGCCAAACCACACCGAAGAAATACCTCCGCCAGCGTCGCGCGGGCGCACGATGCGGACGTAAATGTGGCGCGGCATGCTGGAATCTACCGTTTCATGCAAGGGTAGCCAGGTGGGGATATTCCAGCCATTCCAGAAAAGGTTGGTATGTGTTTGATATAACAAAAGATGATCGGTGTAGATGGTAATGTTGCCATCTGTTTTGAGGCGCGGGATGTAAATGTAATCTTGCCTTAAGGTAGCGGCCATCGGCGGCATATTGAGCCGATACCAGACTGTTTCAGTCGCCGGCAGTGCTGCATCATCGCTGGAAACGGGGAGCAACTGTCGCGGCAAGGCATGTGGTAGTTCCACGCTTTCCCAGACTCCCGGAAGCTTGGATGGATCCAGAGTCGCAGGCGCTGCCGCATAACCCTGTCCCGGTATGATCATCATATCGGCTTCGGTGATATGCACGGGTACTTCAGCCCGTGCTGGCGGTAACCATCGGCCCGAGCACAGGAATAACAACAAAATCAGCTGACATTTACTAGGGATGAAGTAAACCCTGTTGGAGCGCTTCATGAATTGCCTCAGTCTTCGAGCGTACGGCTAACTTGGTGTATAACCTGCGGATGAAGGTTCTTACCGTATGTCGGGAAACTGACATCAAGGCCGCAATTTCGTCCGAGGTGAAGCCCTTGGTGATGTAATTGAGTACTTCCTGCTCTCTGGGTGACAAGACCACGCATGTTTTCGACGGCGAACGTTGCACTGAGCGGTTTTGTCCAAGAAATCGCGTCAATATCTGGCGTGCGATGAGTGGGCTTATCGGGCTGCCACCTTGATGCAGATACCTGATTTGTTCGACGATATTGCCCGCTGAGCTGTCTTTGAGCAGGTAGCCGGTAGCACCTGCCTCCAGCGACTGCATCACGTGCAATTCATCGCTAAAAGCGGTGCTGACCATGATATTGCATTGCGGCCATTTCTCAGAGGCGGCACGAATTACGTCTATGCCTGAGCCTTCTGGCAGTCCGAGATCGACTAACAACACATCGGCTGGTTCGCTCTCAAGCATTTGAATGCCTTGCCCGAGCGAACTGGCGACCGACAGGACTTGTATATCTGGGGTATTGTCGATTGCCTGTGTCAGTGCGTTCTGGAACGTCAGATCGTCTTCCACAATGCCAACCTTGATGGTGAGGGTATCGATATCTGTATGCATACTGTAGACCCGGCTACGAGGCATGACTATAAATGTGAATACTTGATATTGCCACAGAGTAAAGGGTAGCGGGTTTATATCGGAATATAGTCGGTCGCCAAATATGGCGACAAACTGTTGTATGGACACCGAATGTCTTAATAGTAGGCCTTACGCAAAACCTCCCCAGCGGCGCTATCCCTCCTAGCCTAACATTCGTAATGCCTTCGTCGGTCTGCCTTCCTGGGACGATTTTGCGTAAGTCCTAAATAACGTAAGTTCGGCGTAATTTTGCTGAAGTTTTTGTTAAATATGGTGCTGTGAGATGGCCTGAGAGGAAAGACAAAATGCAGACTATGGAAAGTCATCCGCTGGATGTGGCGACAGCCACAACGGTAAAAGCTTTTTTGGAAAAAGTGAGCGCTGTATTTTCTGTACGCAGCGTGATCTTGTTTGGGAGTCGTGCGCGAGGTGAATTCATGCCCGATAGCGATGCCGATGTAGCAGTGCTGCTTTCTGGCCAACACGGTAAATTCATGGCCGCGAAAATGACGATGTCAGATATGGCGTTTGACGTCATGTTAGACACTGGTATTCGTGTGGAGGCGCTTCCGGTTTGGGAGGATGAATGGGCCAATCCAAATACGTACAGAAATCCGTTTTTGCTGCGAAATATTGAACGTGACGGAATCATCATCCAATGAACATTACGTCACCACAATATTTGATTCTTAAAGCTCATCGCGCTATTGCATCTGCTCAAGTACTTCACAACATCGGTGATATTGAGGGGGCATGTAATCGTGCCTATTACGCGATGTTTGATGCCGCTAAAGCCGCGTTGCTTAAAATTAATCCCAGTGGTAACCCTATGTTTGGGAGAATGAAGTAAAAGTATTTATCAGCGAGTCTGCAGGTGCAGACATTAGATACCGTTTTGATGAACAAATAAGGCTTGGCGTGCCGGAAGAATTTTTGAGTTTATGCGAACTCAAAAATGTTAATCCAGAATATATATTGCACGGTTTTATTGCAGACTTGTGTGAGCTGAACGCAACCGAATTACGCAAAGATTTGTTGTATTCACATGGCGGGAATGAGCGTCAATTGGCAAGGCATTATTTCGAATTACTAATTTCTCACTAGACCTGCGGGCAAGATAATTCACTGAATCTAACTTCGACGTACATCGTAAGGCCGCTAGATTTGACAAGGCTAATACCCAGAGAAATGAAACATGACCTCTGATAACGCAATCATCGCTCGGACTTTGTAAAGGCTTTACTGTGTTAATGATGCACGATGAAGACCAGTGACAAAAAAGAGCAATTTAGCGGTTGACCGTCGCACTTCTGCGGAGGTATTGTGTCGGCAGTTCCTCACCAAGGAACTCAGGTTTGACAGCCTGTTATGAAAGAACCCGGACCGTGTCATGCGGTCCGGGCCCTAAGTTCGCCCTCTCTGGGCGGCAGTGCCGGGAAAGCCCTCGGGCTTGCTGGTCTTCGGTTCTTTCATCCAGTCTGTCAATCCCGTCATTTGCCGCCCACCCCGTCCCCGGACGGAGAACTAAAGCCCAGATTAAAGGATCGAACCGTGCCTAACACCAACGCCTCCGCATCAAGCTCCCCTTCAGAAAACCCCGCGCATCAAAAACTCAGCGACGCCATCGACCGCGAACAACAGATGCTGATGATGGATTGCATCGAACGCTCAGACAAGTTCGCAGGTGGTCTCGGTGTGTGTCTCGACATCATCGAAGCCAACCAAACCTACCCTGCCAACCCTGATCACAACAACCCCGAAGCCGACGCACTAGCCATCGACACTAACGCACGCATAAAACTCAAAGCCTTCGCTCTCGACGCCATTGCGCTATTTGGCGAACACCTCATTGAGACCACCACAGCCCTCAATGAACACAGCAGTACACTACGCAAAGCCAGAAAATCCGCCCTGAAACAAGCTACAAAAGAGTGTGAAGAATAAACTGCAGCATTGAAATGTGCTGTGCGAACTAATGTTGAGAACAAGAATTAACGTGCCACAACTTCTGTGCACCACCGGCTCACGCCGTCATGATCTGGTTGCTCCAGTGCAGCGTATTGATCTTGATCGTTAGCCGGTGAATTTTTACTTGGGGTAGTGTGCACATAGCTGTAAAAACCGCCACAAAATTTCGTACCAGTTGCGTGTTCACAATAAAATAGTTTCCAGAAAGCATGCCGCCTTACATTTTCGGTGTGTTAGAAGGAGAGTCCGTGAAGTGGCACTGAGGCGAAGAGGAACTAGAAATGCAATTCGCCATCTGCTAGGGCGGTGGCCTAAAAGGTGATCTTTCGCACTTTATTCAGGAAGCTGTTCGCCCCCACATTCCGGCGTTAAAGGTGGAGTAAGTAAGATCACCAACATCGGCGTGCGCGAGGAAGATTTAATCGCAATAGTTGACGAAGCTGTGCAATCGGCGCCTAACCAGTGATGCGAGTCGTACTTGGTGCAAACGTCCGGCTCTTCAGTAGGACTGACGCATAACTGGTTATGATGTTTATCCGTACTTTTTTGCGGGGGTCTTTTCCTATTTCCGTGATCAGAAAACGTATCACCGAGACAAAAAATGAAGTTCTCCATCTCGATAAAAAACAGACAGGCTATGCGCAAGATCAGCGAAAAATTTTCACCAGATATAACACCCCGTGCCGAGTTTGTATATCCGTCGCATATCGACCCTGAAAGCCTGCGGCTCCTGCCCAATAAACCCGGCATCTATATATTTCGCGGCGACAACGACGTACCGTTATACGTGGGTAAAAGTATCAATATTCGTCACCGCGTGCTGTCGCATCTGCGCTGCGTGGATGAGGTGCGCATGCTGACTCAGAGCCGACGGGTCGAGTTTCGCCGTACTGCTGGCGACATCGGCGCGCTGTTATTGGAATCGCAGCTGATCAAAGAGCTGCAACCTCTACATAACATTAAACTACGGCGCAAACGTGAAATGTGCGCGTTAAGAATCACAGCGCATGGTGCGCCAGAAGTGGTTTTTTCGAAGGATTATGACTTCGCTTCTGAAGCGAGCATTTATGGAATATTCAGTAACCGCCGCAGCGCGCTGGAAACACTGCGCACCATTGTTGCCGATCATCAGCTGTGCGGGATTGTCACTGGTACTGAGACCGGCTCACATGGGCGCGCTTGTTTTTCCAGACAGATTAAACGCTGTCGCGGTGCCTGTGTCGGGGCCGAATCGATAGTGGAGCATCAACAACATCTGCTGCAAGCGATGGAGGCAATGCGCGTGATCCAATGGCCTTTTGCAGGTGAAATGGGGATTATTGAAGAATGCGATGGCTGGCGTCAGACCCATGTGATTGACCATTGGATGTATCTGGGCTCGATTGACGCTGCCAATGTGCAGATCGTGCGTCCAAAGAAACGCTGTTTTGATATCGATACCTACAAAATTATTGTTAAACCTTTTCTGGCCGGACAGTTGATTGCGTTGAGATAGTATTTCAAACCAATATGGTTGGCTAACACGACAGAGCCTTCGAAACGATACCACACGTCCCATCAGGCCAGCTCGGCTTGGAAATACTGAAACGCGATATGGATGAGAGCGAATCCAACAGCGATTATGCGCAGTGGGAATATGAGTATCGAATGAAGGCATATAGTGGGAGCAGCAAGCCGACCAAATCGCGATTCATTGGCATTGAAGCAAGATTATCCGCGCTGTAGAAAACTCGCTTATATTTGCACCTCCTTTAACAATCCAGATTTTCTGTCCTAACTTCGGACTTTCACGCCGCACAAATCAGGCGGGTAACAGCCAGAGAGACAAAATTCAAGATCCATGAGATTCACTCCGCAACTTATGAGGAAAATCACACTTCGTTCAATACATTTTCCGGGAAAAGGCAGCTAATGATCGACATCTTAAAAATTACTTTGGCGCTAATCCTGGGTTATGCATCAGGAGGGCTCAATTCTGCCGTCATCGTAGGAAAGCTGTATGGAAAAGACATCCGGAATTTCGGGAGCAAGAGCGCCGGGCTTACCAATACTCTGCGCGTCCTTGGAAAGTATGCGGCTCTTCTGGTACTTGCAGGAGATATTTTGAAAGGCATAGTCGCCTGTCTGATCGGATTACGCATTGGGGTTTATGTACAGGCCGGGGGCAATACAGACTGTCTAAGCTTGTTGGCTGCTGGTGCGGGCGCGGTATTCGGACACAATTGGCCTCCGTATTTTGGATTCAGGGGTGGGAAAGGGGCGCTCATTGCCATCTCGGTCCTTTTCATGTTTGTCCCTATCATGGCAGTCATTTGCTTATCCCTGTTCCTGATAATCGTTATTGTCACCCGATATGTATCACTTGGAACAGTCAGCGCCATGCTGTTGTTTGCCGTGCTGTCTTTCGTGCCTTTCTTTAGTCACACGTATTACTTTGTGATGTTCGCGATCATCATGGCATCCGTCATTACGCTAAAACATAAAGCCAACATCGAACGACTTATCGCTGGCACTGAAAGCAAAATCAATCTAAAAGCATAGAAATTTGTGCAAATCGATAATCGTCAACGAGATTTGTCTCTGCTAACGCGACAGAGCCTATACCGGCACAATTTTGGCTTTAATTGGGATTGCTTTGCTAGGGGCTATTCTTTTTATTTATGTTACCAATCCTTCCGCGCAGGCAGCTGAGCTGCCACCTTAAAAGAAAGTCCAATCATGAACGTGACGATTTATCATAACCCCGACTGCGGTACTTCTCGCAATACACTGGCATTGATACGTAATACGGGAGTTGAACCTGAAGTCATCGAATACCTGAAACAGCCCCCGTCATCAGCAGCACTGATGCGGCTGATATCGGATGCGGGTCTGACAATACGAGAAGCTATGCGGCAAAAAGGCACGCCCTACGCAGAACTTGGGCTAGATGCTGCACATTTAACGGATGCTCAATTACTGGACATCATGTTAGCGCACCCGATTCTCATCAATCGACCATTTGTGGTGACGGAAAATAGCACACTCCTGTGCCGTCCATCCGAACTAGTGCTGGAGATTCTGCCACTACCCCAACAAGGTCCGTTCGCAAAAAAAGACGGCGAAGTGGTCATCAGTGCGGAGGGGCAACATGACAGAGCATCTGCTTAAATCACCGAATATCGACGTAGCACTCTTCCGCATCCCAGTTACATCCGACTTCGATGGAGTAGGTCGCTCAACGCATGCACCGCGGTTTTTACTCTTGTACGGTTCATTGCGGGAAAAATCCTATAGCCGTTTGCTCACAATGGAAGCAGCCCGGCTGCTAGAAGCGATGGGAGGCGAAGTTAAAATCTTCAACCCGCACGGTCTGCCTTTGCCAGACGACGAACCGGAAAGCCATCCAAAGGTACAGGAACTCAGAGACTTGGCGCAATGGGCCGAAGGCATGGTCTGGTGTTCACCCGAGCGGCATGGTGCAATGACCGGCATTATGAAGGCGCAGATTGACTGGATTCCGCTATCCATTGGCGCAGTGCGGCCTACCCAAGGGAAAACGCTGGCAGTGATGGAAGTCTCCGGCGGTTCGCAGTCATTTAACGCAGTTAATCAAATGCGAATATTGGGGCGCTGGATGCGGATGATCACTATCCCTAACCAATCGTCAGTTGCTAAAGCCTTTCTGGAATTTGATGATACCGGTCGCATGAAGTCCTCAGCGTATTACGAGCGGGTCGTCGATGTGATGGAAGAGCTATTCAAATTTACCTTGCTCACGCGTGATGTCTCGTCGTTCCTCGTAGATCGCTACAGTGAACGAAAAGAAAGTGCACAAGAACTGAGCAAGCGGGTGAACCAAAAGATAATTTGATTTGGGCGCTGATGCATTGGACGCCCTTGAAGAGGGGCGGCACTTCTCCGGATAAACCAGGTCCCCCTGCCATTTTGTAGGGGACTGAACTCACCTAGACCAAGGAGAAACGATCAATGCTTGCCACGAATAAACAAATATTTTGTGAGTACCACCCCGCCCAGTAACAACACGACCAACATCAGCAACGTCAACGAACCCATCACCCACACCATAGGG
Source organism: Glaciimonas sp. GG7 (assembly GCF_052976905.1). NCBI lineage: Bacteria > Pseudomonadati > Pseudomonadota > Betaproteobacteria > Burkholderiales > Oxalobacteraceae > Glaciimonas > Glaciimonas sp. GG7. The sequence continues at coordinate 16,356 of NZ_JBRIIQ010000038.1, forward strand.
CTATGCCCACCCATCATCGCAAAACAATTCATGCTTTCCTCCTATTTGTACAAGTGCAGACTATGAGTATAGCCCCCCCACGTTGGCTATTGTTTTATCAGGCGACCCTCCTTAAAAAAATAGTGAGTAGTCCTTGACCTTCCCCCTTAGGGAAGGATGATAATGCTACAACCTGTACGTTTTGTATCCGTCCCATATTACATTGACTGGAATGCAGTTTTTAGACCAGTAGAGCCATAAGAAGCGTCCGAAAATTCATCGTTACTCGACTATAAATATGGTTACGGTTTACGATAAATGAATTAAAAAATGTAATAAGAATGAAACTTTCCCGTCGAACCCGCCTGATTACCGCCTTCATTATGCTCATCAGCATGCTGTTTACGCAGCTTGCTGTGGCGGGATACGCATGTCCGGGCTTCAACGCATCAACAGTCGATAAGCCGATGGTGATGGAGTCCGAGCTAATGGTCGGCTGCGAAGGCATGGACAGCGCGCAGCCAGCTTTATGTCACGCAAGCGACCAAGCGGGCAACCAATCGTTCGACAAGCCGCAACTGCCGCATGTTCAGGCCTTTATGGCGGCTGCATTGACGCTGGTAGTCCACCATCTGTCGCTTACCTACAGTCCCCGTAGCGCAGAGCCATCCTCTCTTTTGTTGACGCGGACCACTGCGCCACCGCTATCTATTCGTCACTGCTGCTTCCGTATTTAACTCCCAGATCGTTACGTTCGTCATTGTCGTGCCGCGTGCACGCCTGATGTTGTCTATTGCTATCTGGAGGTTGGATGTTGTCCCTACTGTTAACACTCCCTATTGCGCGTCCTCAGGCGCGCAATAGGAACGTTTATTTTTGTCTGAAAGTCAGCCTCTCTGCCCTCGCGGGATTGCTGGCACTCACTGCCAACAGCTATGCAACCGAGGTTCCGCTGACGTTGGCGGAGGCGCAACGCCGCGCGGTCGAACGGTCGCGCCAACTCACCGCACAGGATTTCTCGATCGCCTCAGCGCGCGATATGGCGGTGGCGGCTCACCAATTACCCGATCCCGTCCTGAAGTTTGGCATCGACAACCTGCCTGCCACCGGGCGCGACCGCGGTAGTCTCAACAACGACTTCATGACCATGCGCCGGGTCGGTATGATGCAGGAAATCACGGGTTCGGATAAACGCCGCTTGCGTGCTGACAGCTTCGAACTGGAGGCGCAAAAGACCCTAGCCGAGAAAATGGTGAGCACGGCCGCGATTGAGCGCGATACCGCTCTGGCATGGCTTGATCGTTATTATGCTGACGCGATGGCAGAAGTGATCGCTGAGCAAGGCGACCAAGCCAGGCTTGAAATACAGGTGGCCGAAGGATCATACCGTGCCGGTCGCGGAAGTCAGGCCGATGTCTTTGCAGCGCGCAGTGCATTGGCCACATTTGATGATCGTGCCAGTGAAGCACAGCGACGCGTACGCAGTGCCAACATCGTGCTCACGCGCTGGATAGGTGATATCAACGGCGTTTCTTTGTCCACCAAACCAGACACGGAGTCGATCCGTATGGATCCGGCGACGCTGGAAAGTCAGCTTGAGCATCATCCCCAAATTACCGTCCTTAGCAGGCAGGTCGATCTCGCCGAGACCCAAGCCAGGCTAGCGAAGGCCAACGAAAAATCCGACTGGACAGTAGAAGTAGCGTTCCAGCAGCGCGGGGCAGCGTATTCCAACATGATTTCGGTAGGGGTGTCGATCCCGCTGCAATGGGATCGCAAGAACCGTCAGGATCGCGAACTCTCTTCAAAACTGGCGCTGGTTGCAGCAGCAAAGGATGAGCGTGGGGAAATATTGCGCGCACATATTGCCGAGACCCGCAGCATGATGGACGAATGGCAAAACGATAGGGAGCGCTCGGCCCGCTATACGCACGAACTCATTCCTCTTGCGAATCAACGCACCGGCGCCACGATCACTGCCTACCGCGGTGGCAAAGCCAGTCTGGCCGATGTGCTGGCAGCCCGTCGCAATGATATCGATGTCCGCATCCAGGCATTACAACTGGCAACCGATACCGACCGTTTATGGTCTCAACTGAATTTTCTATTTCCCGTTGATACAGGGATGACGCCAGCGGAAATGCCTAAGGACACGCAATGAAAAATAATAAAATCGTCGTTTCGTCCGGGGTGGTCCTGGTGGTGGTCCTTTTACTCGGCGCAACCGGGTATGGCTTATATGCGCTGGGTATGCATGCGGGGCAGAAGATGACCACGCCAGACATTAGCGCGGCAGCAGCCGGTGCTCCTGCGAGCGGTATGCGCACCGATGATGCCGCCGGGAAGGTACTGTATTGGCACGACCCGATGGTACCCGGGCAGAAATTCGACAAGCCCGGAAAATCACCATTCATGGACATGCAACTGGTGCCGGTCTATGCCGACGATGGCGGCGACAACGGCAAGGTCAACATCAGCTCACGGGTGCAACAAAACTTGGGTATTCGCACTGCCGATGTCACCCGCGGTAGCCTGACATCCGCAGTGGTTGTTACGGGCAGCGTCGCCTACAACGAGCGCGATGTCGCGCTGTTGCAGGCACGCAGCAATGGTTTTGTTGAACGTCTCTACGTGCGTGCGCCACTCGATCCGGTTCGGAAGGGGCAGGCGCTGGCGCAACTGTATGTGCCGGAATGGGTAGCGGCGCAGGAAGAATACCTGTCGGTGATACATATGCAGGGGGTCGGATTGGAGGAACTGCTGAGCGGTGCACGTCAGCGCATGAGGTTAGTCGGCATGACCGACGACCAGATTCACCTGGTAGAAACGCGTGGCAAAGTGCTGGCGCGTCTGACCATTACTGCGCCTATTGGTGGCGTCGTGTCAGAGCTTGCGTTACGCGAAGGGATGACTGTGACGACCGGTGCGTCGATGTTCAAAATCAATGGCCTCGGCACCATCTGGGTCAATGCCGACATCCCGGAAAGCATCTCTGCCATGGTGCGTCCGGGGAATCGGGTGGAAGCCCGCACCCCGGCGTTGCAAGGAATAGTATTTAACGGAAAAGTAGGTGCAATCCTGCCTGATGTGAATCCGGTTACCCGTACATTGAAGGCCCGGATTGAACTCGCCAATCCCTCGGGCCAGTTGATGCCCGGTATGTTTGCGACACTCAATTTTTCGTCTGCTGCGCGTAATAACTTGTTATTGATACCGACTGAAGCGGTAATCCAGACCGGCACGCGTAGTGTGGTCATGGTGGCGCAAGGAAACGGTACATTTTTCCCAGCTGAAGTTGAGGTTGGGAGCGAAGCCAACGGTCAGAGTGAAATACGCAATGGATTGGAAGTTGGACAGAAGGTCGTGGTCTCCGGTCAGTTCCTGATTGATTCAGAAGCCAGTCTGAAGGGGACCGAAACTCGGATGAGTAGCATGTCTGTGGTAACTCCTGACAAACCGACCGCAGCAGAGCCAGGCAAAGGTGCCGGGGCTACGCATCGCGGCGAAGGCCGGGTGGAAAGCATGAACAAAGACGAAATCACGATCTCGCACGGGCCGATTCCGACCTTGCAATGGGGGCCGATGACGATGGGATTCAAAGTGCCAGCGGCTGGTTTACCGCACGATATTGTGGTCGGCGATCAGGTGATTTTCGAGATTCATCCGGCCAGGGATGGCGCCTACGAGATCAGCAACATCACCCCGACTGCGGCGGCGAAGAATAAAGCTGTGAGGCCGATACAATGATCGCCAGACTGATCCGCTGGTCGATCCTGAATCGGTTTTTGGTACTGCTGGCGACGCTGATGGTAACCGCCTGGGGCATCTGGTCACTGGCACATACCCCGTTAGATGCGCTTCCTGATTTGTCAGACGTGCAAGTCATTATTCGCACCAGCTATCCCGGCCAGGCACCACAGATCGTCGAAAATCAGGTCACCTATCCGCTGACAACGACCATGTTATCGGTCCCAGGTGCTAAGACCGTCCGGGGGTATTCGTTTTTTGGCGATTCTTTTGTCTATGTGCTGTTTGACGACGGGACCGATCCGTATTGGGCGCGCTCGCGGGTGCTGGAGTATCTGAGTCAGGTGCAGTCGCGTCTGCCACCGCAAGCGAAGGCCGTACTGGGACCTGACGCAACCGGGGTCGGCTGGATTTACGAATACGCATTAGTCGATCGCAGTGGTAAGACCGATCTGTCACAGTTGCGCTCGTTACAGGATTGGTTTCTGAAGTACGAGTTGAAAACAGTGCCGAATGTCTCGGAAGTCGCCAGCATTGGTGGCATGGTGCGGCAGTACCAGATTGTGCTCGACCCTGAAAAAATGCGTGCTTACAACATCCCGCAAGCGAGGATTATCGACGCGGTGCAGAAAGCCAATCAGGAAACCGGCGGCTCGGTGCTGGAACTGGGTGAAGCCGAATACATGGTGCGTGCATCAGGCTATCTGAAATCGCTGGACGATTTCCGCAAGATTCCGTTGATGACTACCGATGCCGGTGTATCAGTAAGGCTGGGGGACGTGGCACGGATACAAATCGGGCCAGAAATGCGGCGGGGGATTGCCGAACTGAACGGTGAAGGCGAAGTCGCTGGCGGCGTGATCATCATGCGTTCTGGCAAGAATGCGCTCGATACCATCGCAGCGGTTAAGGCCAAATTGGAGATATTGAAAGCCAGTCTGCCAGCTGGTGTCGAGATCGTTCCTACCTATGATCGGTCGAGTCTGATCAAGCGTGCAGTCACTAATTTAAAAGATAAGCTCATAGAGGAATTCATCGTCGTCGCCTTGGTGTGCGCGATTTTTCTGTTCCATCTGCGCTCGGCGCTGGTTGCCATTATCACGCTCCCGATCGGCATCCTGATCGCCTTTATCGTCATGTATTATCAGGGAGTCAATGCCAACATCATGTCCCTGGGGGGTATCGCCATCGCGGTCGGTGCCATGGTCGATGCCGCGGTGGTCATGATAGAGAATGCCCACAAACATATCGAAGCATGGAATCACAAGCATCCTGGTGAAGAGCTGCGTGGCAACGCACACTGGCGTGTCATCGGCGACGCCGCCGCTGAAGTCGGCCCGGCGCTGTTTTTTTCGTTGCTGATCATCGTCCTGTCCTTTATCCCGGTATTTACTTTGGAAGCGCAGGAAGGACGGTTATTTTCTCCGCTGGCCTTTACCAAAACGTATGCGATGGCCGCCGCCGCCGGTTTGGCGGTGACGCTGATTCCTGTCCTGATGGGGTATTTGATTAGAGGGCGGATCCCAGACGAGCAAAAAAATCCGCTTAATCGCTGGCTGATCGCGCTGTACCGGCCATTGCTCGATATCGTATTGCGGTTTCCGAAGCTGACTTTGCTGGGGGCCGGACTGATGGTGATACTGACGATCTGGCCGATGACCCGCCTGGGCGGTGAATTTATGCCGCCGCTCGACGAAGGCGACGTGTTGTACATGCCCTCGGCGTTACCGGGTCTGTCGGCGGGCAAGGTCTCGCAATTATTGCAGCAGACCGACCGGCTCATTAAAACCGTACCCGAGGTGCAAAGTGTATTCGGCAAAGCCGGCAGGGCTGAAAGCGCAACCGATCCTGCACCGCTGGAAATGTTTGAAACCATGATTCAGTTCAAACCGCACGATCAGTGGCGCCCCGGCATGACCCCGGACAAGTTGATTAAAGAGCTGGACCGCATCGTCAAGGTGCCCGGGCTCTCTAACATTTGGGTGCCGCCGATACGCAACCGGATCGACATGCTGGCGACCGGTATTAAAAGTCCGGTCGGGATCAAGGTTGCCGGTGCCAGTTTGCAGGAAATCGATCGTATCACTGGCGCCATCGAACAGGCAGTGATGCATGTGCCCGGCGTGTCATCGGCGCTGGCCGAGCGGCTAAATGGCGGCCGCTATATCGATGTGGATATCAACCGCGATGCCGCAGCGCGATACGGTTTGAATATTTCCGCTGTACAAAGTGTGGTCTCGGCGGCGATTGGGGGTGACAACATTGGCGAAACCGTCGAAGGGTTGCAACGCTTCCCCATCAATCTGCGTTACCCGCGCGAAGTGCGTGACTCGGTCGAAAAGCTACGCCATTTGCCGGTACTGACGGATCGGGGTGCCCAAATCCAATTGGGCGATGTCGCCGCGATTCACATTAATGATGGTCCGCCGATGCTGAAAAGCGAAAATGCACGTCTGTCGGGTTGGGTCTATGTCGATATACGCGACCGCGACCTGAGTTCCACCGTACACGACATGCAGCAAGTCGTTGCCAAAGAAGTGGCATTACCGGCGGGCTACTCTGTCAATTGGTCGGGACAGTTTGAGTATCTGGAACGCGCCACTGCCAGACTCAAGATGGTAGTGCCTGCCACGTTGTTAATTATCTTTGTTCTGCTGTATCTGACCTTCAGCCGATTAGATGAAGCAGCACTGATCATGGGAACGCTGCCATTTGCGCTGGCGGGCGGTATCTGGTTGCTATGGCTGCTCGACTATCACCTGTCGGTCGCGGGTGGAGTCGGTTTTATTGCGTTAGCGGGGGTGTCAGCCGAATTCGGCGTGATTATGCTGCTCTATCTGAAACATGCCTGGGAAGAGCGCCTGAGCAATGGTAAGGACAGTGAGGCCGATCTGCTCGATGCGATACGTGAAGGCGCGGTATTGCGGGTCCGCCCGAAGGCAATGACCGTGGCGGTCATCATCGCCGGGCTGGTACCTATCATGCTGGGAGCTGGTACCGGATCAGAAGTCATGCAGCGCATCGCCGCACCGATGGTCGGCGGCATGATAACCGCACCGCTGTTATCGATGTTTGTGGTGCCCGCGGTCTATCTGCTGTTGCGGCGGCATCAGCTCCGCCAGCGTTGACATGCAGACACCACTGAACCAGAGGCGCACGCATAGGGCTGGCAGAGTTTGTGGTTTGAATTATAGGAAGATGACTGAAAAGTGCAGTAGTCGGGTTTACATGACCTGTAACAACGTAGTACAGGCAGCCATTTATTTTTATAGCAGCAATTTATTTTTAATAGTCTCTCAACTTTATAAGGAAATACGCATGAAACCTATCGTAACGCTAGCCTTGATCATGGCTTGCTCGACTTCCCCTCTTGCGCTGGCCCAATCTGGAGGCACCAAGACAATGGACATGAAAGGGATGGACATGAAAGCCATGCCGATGGAAAAAATGTCTTCCGACTCCAGCATCAAAGCCATCACTCATCATGCTACGGGTACTGTGAAAGTCGTTGATCCAACCAAAGGTACGATGACCCTAGTGCACGGGCCGGTGAAAAGTTTGAATTGGCCAGCAATGACCATGACGTTCTCCGTGAAAGACAAAACCCTTTTCAATAAGCTTCCCGTCGACAAAAAAGTAACGATCGACTTCACCAAACAGGACGCGAATTATGTCGTCACCGCTGTGAATTAAAGGATTTTTATGGGCGGGTGCAGCATTTTGTGTGCCCGGCCAAGGGAGGCCACCAGCGAAGTTAAAGATCAATCGCAACATCCTCACTGCAAACCATATACCTGTCTGGTTTAGTCCATTTCCCCTTTTTAGAAGAGAAAGATAAAGACCACACTAATAGAGTAAAGAGAGCGGACGAAATCGGGGGCTAGCTAAGGTTGCTGACCGAGCAAATTAGTGGGAGGATTTCGATTCCACGAACGAATTATGGAGGACAAAATGCGCGTCGATATCGAAGTCAGGATCGGTGGTAAACGAAATCGTATCTGCGTTGCAACGATTGAAAGAGATGCCAATACGACTGTCGAATTAGGAATCGGTCTGCAACTTGCTGAGGTCAAATCGCTCATAGGAAGACTTCAGCAAATTGTTGCCACCGCACAGGCGGAAGAAGTGATTGCAGCGAACTGCTTGTGCGGCCGATGCGGGGAGCCACTGCCGCGAAAAGGGTCTGCGTCGATTGTCTACAGAACAGCATTTGGTAAACTTCACCTTAATAGTCCTCGCTATTATTCGACCTGTATCTGCGGCCATTCTAGGCACGAAAGCGCATCGTTTAATCCGCTTGCCGAGAGGTTGACAGAGCGGTCCCATCAGGAATTTGTTTGTCTGCAGACCCGCTGGGCCACCACAGTATTGTACGAGCGTGCCTCGGCATTGCTGGCAGACGTACTTCCCATTGACGCGGTTCCGTGCAGTTCTTCGATCAAGGATCAGGTTCGTAAAGTTGGCCGCCAGATTGATAAAACGGCGCGCTACGATACCGAGAATTTTTTCAATAGTATGCCGCTTCGATTACCGGATCCACCGCTGGAGCAACCGCGCTATGCGTTGCCAGTGGATGCTGGCTACATTCGTTCGGTCCCGGCAAGGTGTCATGGCAGATGCTCGTTTGCGATCATTGCCGCGCGGCTTCGTCATCCGGATGGTCCATCAGCATCGATGGCGTATGTGAACGACGAGATGTGGTCAGCCCTGGACCGGTTTCACCATTTTTTACATCAGCACGACGTTCCGATTGATGCACCAGTGGCCATCATCAGCGATGGGGGTGACGATGTTGCCTACCCGAGTTATTTACCTTGGCGGCCAGTCCAGCGCATCCTCGATTGGTTTTATATTGCCATGCGGTTCGAGCACATCCTTCAGCAGATTCGTGGCATGCGCCATTCGCAACCAGACGATGCCGCTATCTTGATGAAGAAGGTTGAACCTGCGAAATGGCGGCTGTGGCATGGTCGCGCACAAGGTGCGATCGAACGGCTGCGCGAGGTTGGCAAAATAACGACCAGCAAGCTTCAGAAGCAAGTGCAAGACATGATTGGCTATCTGGGCTCAGATCAGAGCCGGTTAATCAACTATGCTGCCTGCTATCGGGCAGGTCTTCCGATCTCGACGAGTCTGGCAGAGTCAGCGGTTAACTTTGTGATCGGAGATCGCTTCAAGAAAAAGGGACAAATGCGCTGGACTCTTGATGGCGCGAATGCTCTGTTGCATATTCGCGTAGAAGATCTCAATGGTGAGCTTGCCGATATTTTTAAGAAACCGCTATATGTAAAGCACTCAAAGTTCACACAAAAAAATCTTTGGGAAGATTTCTCTATGGCTGCGTAAATCAAGAGTTCAGCCCCCGATTTCGTCCGCTCTCTGTGCACACTACCCCATAGTCGTCGTCCGACTTAGGTGTGAGTAGCGCAGAAAAAATGGGACCGGATACCATGCCTGTTGGAGGTAACGGCATAAAAGCGATCTCGCGTGCTTCTTTTGCCTTTAGTCCCATTCCGTGTAAGACGATGTACAGCATATTTTCCATATGGTGCAGGTGACTCGGTTCTGTGAGCAAGGTTTCAATGCCGAAAAAAATTGATCCCAAAATGATATCCCTGGTCACTAAAGGATCCTCAACGGAAAAGCGCCCGCTTGCTATGCCTAGCTCAACATCGCGCGTGAGATAGATATCCAGCAATTTTCCGCGTACAGCGTGCTGCGAGCCGATGCGCGTTAAAAATGTTCCCCATAGCGGGTAAAGCGTTGCCATGTGAACATAGAGCTTAGTGCCCATGCAAATTCGCACAGCAGGATCTTCATATTTCAATACTTCAGGATCAAGGATACTCAGCACTTCATCGCTGAGCTCACCGGCGACGGCCGCGAGCAATTCACTAGTTGTCTTGAAATAGTTATAGAACGTTCCCCGCGCAACGCCAGCAGCGGCGATGAAGTCATCAATGACCGGCAGATCTGGCCCCTTGTTGGCAAATACTTCCACCGCACTCTTGATCAGTAACGCACGCGTTTTCTCGCGACGCTCTAAACCCACTCTGGTGCGATGGTTTTCTGCGGAGCTTTCAATAGGTTTATTCATTGGGCAAGAGGGTACCCGAATTCAACCGGGTTAGCTTCCATTTACCAAATTTACAGTAAAAACTACGCTAGAAATATATTTCATAAATAATCATTATCACAGTTGACAATAACGTCAACATGAAATATTCTTCATTTTGACAAATGTGTCAATATTAACTAGAGGAACATATTCATGAAGCTACTTCGATACGGTATGCCTGGCGCTGAAAAGCCCGGCGCTCTCGACGCTCAAGGGCGACTCCGTGATTTATCACTTTTGGTGCCAGATTTCACTCCCGAGTGGCTTGCGCCAGAACGTCTGCTTGCGCTCGCAGCAATTGATCTTGAAAAGATGCCGTTGGTAGAGGGCTCACCGCGTTTTGGCGTTCCTGTGTCCGGTGTGCGGCAGTTTGTGGCAATCGGATTGAATTATCGCAAGCACGCTGAAGAATCTGGCTTGCCTATTCCGACTGAGCCGGTGGTATTTACTAAAGCACTGACCTCATTAAGTGGGGCAAACGACGATATCGTGATGCCCGAAGGATCAGAAGAAACCGATTGGGAAATCGAACTGGCTTTCATGATCGGTACCACAGCGCGCAAGGTATCTGAAGAGTCTGCTTTGCGTCATGTAGCCGGATATTGCTTAGCCAATGACGTTTCCGAACGTGCCTGGCAGATCAAGCGCAATGGACAGTGGGGCAAGGGTAAAAGTTTTGACTCATTTGGCCCGATTGGCCCGTGGTTAGTGACTGCCGACGAGATTCCCGATCCGCAAACCTTAGGGATGGAATTAAGCGTTAATGGCGTTGTGAAACAACGTAGTAACACCGCAGACATGATTTTCTCCGTGGCTCAAATCGTTTCTTATCTTAGTCAGTTCATGACCTTGCTCCCCGGCGACGTGATTATTACGGGTACACCTTCCGGTGTTGGCCTGGGTATGAAACCGCCGCAGTTCTTGAAAAAGGGGGATGTCGTCTCTTTACACATCGACCAGTTGGGCAGTCAGACCCAAAAAGTGGTGTGAAGTAAAAAATATTCCACAGTTTCATAAGACCAGAATTGGCGATGGAACGGGATCAGGTTCAGGATATAGGAGAGAGACATGGCTATCCTCACAGCGTTTTCAAGGCGTCCCGACGTGCTCGGCGTGCATTCCATTGATGAGTTTGCTTTCAGTGTGCCCGACTTAAAGCAGGCCGAACATTTTTACCGCAGCTTTGGCCTTGATGTAAAAGTCGAGGCAGATTGTCTGGCGCTACATACCTTTGGACATCCGCATCGGTGGGCACGCGTTTTTCAGGGCGCGCATAAACGACTGCTCTGGGTAAGCTGGGGAATCTACGCCGATGATCAGGAGGCATTTAGTCAACAGCTCAATGAGCACAGGGTGCAGCGCATAAATGCCCCGCATGCTGCTAATCCAGAAGGCATCTGGTTCACGGGCCCGGACGGATTGCCGCAACAATTGCTGGTTTGCCAGAAGTCTTCTCCGGATATCAAGTCGCCGCGCATTTTTCCGGCAGAAGTCAGCACTAGCGGACGTGCACCGCACCGATGCGCAGTGACCCAGGTTCAGCCTAACCGTTTGTCGCACATCCTGTTGTTTACCGCTGACGTTGACGTCAGCGTACGATTTTATATCGACGTTCTCGGCCTGCGCATGTCCGATCGCTCCGGCTCCATCATCGCCTTTTTGCATAGCCCACATGGCAGCGATCATCATCTGATCGCAATGGCAACCTCCACCGATTATGGCTTGCATCACAGTAGCTGGGACGTGTCGTCGTTGGATGCAGTCGGACTGGGAAGTCAGCAAATGACACAGGCAGGATACGACCAGGGATGGGGATTAGGACGACACGTTCTCGGTTCCAATTATTTCCGCTATGTGCGTGATCCCTGGGGCAGCTATTGTGAATATTCGTTTGATATCGACCACATCGCCGCCGGTCTGAATTGGCCCGCCGATGACTATCTGCCGGAGGACGCCCTTTACGTCTGGGGTGCACCACCTCCGGAAGATTTCATCAAGAATTATGAAATTCGTACTGACTTGCCACCGGATCAAGCGGTCACGGCGAGCGTCACCCCACAGGTAAAAAATGGAGAAGCATGATGAGTAATTCAACCAGCCAAACAGACACTTTGTACAACGCGGAAAATACAGTATATGACGTGCTTCTGGTCGGTTATGGTCCGGTCAGTGAAATTTTGGCAGTGATGCTGGCCCGTCAGGGCCACACCGTCGCTGTATTTGAACGCTGGACCGAGCGCTTCGGCTTGCCGCGCGCGGTATGTATCGACCACGAAATATACCGTGTCTTATCGGCAATTGGATTGCGCGATGAGCTGCCAGCGGTTAGCCATCCTGCGCCCCCATACCGATGGTTCAACGCCGAATGGAAAGAGCTATTGTCTATAGACTGGTCGGCAGAATCGATCTCCGGTGGCACAGAAGTAAACTTTGTCCACCAACCAACGATGGAAGCGATGTTCGATCAGGCCGCCCGTCGTTATAAGGAAATAGAAATCAATTTGGGCTGGGATGTTACCGAAGTAAGACAGACCGCGGACTATGCCGAATTGGTGGCAACGGAAGTCGCTACCGGTGAGGTGCGCAAAGTACGCGGCCGTTATCTGGTGGGTGCTGACGGTGCCAACAGCCTGGTCCGGGCAGCAATCGGTTCCACGCAGGAAGATCGCGGTTTTGAAGCCGACTGGTTAGTGATTGACCTGCTGCCGAACGAAGGCGTAACACTGGATATTCCGGCCGCCGCCCAATATTGCAATCCGGCCAGGCCGACCACCATCGTCCCTGCTGGCATTCGTGATGGCCGTTATTACCGCCGTTGGGAGTTTATGCGGATGCCGGGCGAGTCTCGTGAATCGCTTGAAACAGAAGCGATGACATGGGAATTGCTTGCTCCCTGGGTGACACCAGATCAGGCAGTGATTGTTCGTCATAAGGTGTATACCTTCCGTTCCCTGATCGCCCATACATGGCGCAAAAATCGTTTGTTGATCGCTGGCGATGCGGCGCACGTGATGCCACCGTTTATGGGACAGGGGATGTGTGCAGGATTACGTGACGACTGGAATCTTGCATGGAAACTTCATCTTATCTTGATAGGTCAGGCGAACGATTCTTTACTTGATACCTATCAGATAGAGCGTAAGCCACATGCCAGCGACATCATTGATTTGTCGATGTATCTCGGAAAAGTGATTTGCATTCCTGACGCAGAAGAGGCCGCACGCCGCGATCAGGGCTTTTTCGAAAAAACCGTCGCACCTCCTCCACCTTTTCCAAGTTTGACCCAAGGCTTGCTGGATCGAAATGCAGAGGGCGAACTTACTGTGGCGGCAGGGCTACTCAGTCCACATGGAACGGTCAGGCACAACGGCCGGCTGGGACGCTTCGATGATGTCGTCGGCCTTGGCTTCGTGCTGGTCTTGCGCAACACCGCGCATGCTGCTGCTCTGACTCAGACCGATCGAGACACTTTCATCAGTATGGGCGGCAAGATCGTTTATGTCGGAGATCAGGAAGACGGCAGCAACGCCAGTGCGATTGTCGATATTGATCAGAAATTTAGTGCATTCATGGATGACCACGACCTGGTCGCGATGCTGATTCGACCCGACTTTTATATTTACGGCGGAGCCTCAGACAGCGCCGACCTGTCGCCGTTAATCAATCATCTCAAAACAGCATTACATGCATACGGTTTCAAGGGGAATCATTCGGCGTTGTAGTACAGGAAGCAGGGAGTAGTAAAAAATGCGTCATAGGTAGCGCGAAGACGCAACATATCAATAAAAATTGGAGACTAAAAAATGCATAAAATGATAAAAAATGGCCATCGACTGGCCGCAATCTGTGTGCTTAGCCTGATCGGCTGTGCCAGCGCGCAGGCTACCGAGGGCGGCGGCTCGGTGTACCCCCAGGGAGTGGATAACTTTGCCGCAGGGGCGATGCCGCCTCCAGGTATTTATGGCATGGTGTTTGCTGAGCATTACTATGCAGACCGTTTAAATGATAAAGATGGAAACCGGATTCCATTAAATTTCAAAGTAACTGCAGATGTGCTTGCACCACGCTTTATCTGGGTTACTGGACAACAAATCGCAGGTGGGGACTTGGCATTTCATGCGATTGTTCCATTGGTTAATCTGGATGTAACAGCGGGCAATGCAAGCCAGAAGAAGACGGGTGTTGGTGATATTACGACCGGCTTTTCTCTCGGCTATCATCATAGTCCTCAGTTGCATACGCTGATCGGCCTGGATTTTTTCGTACCGGTCGGTGACTACAATAAGCAAGACCTGACGAATATTGGCCGCAATTACTGGGCAACCGAGCCGGTCTATATCATCAGCTATATCGATCCTGCCGGTTTCAACGGTGACGTCAAGATGGGCTACACGATCAATCAAAAGAACACTGCGACCAACTATAAATCGGGGCAGGAGTTCCACTTTGATTATGCCGCAGGATGGGGGCTGGGTAACGGCTGGACCGTTGGCGCGGGTGGTTATTACTACCAGCAGACCACCATAGATCAGCAAAATGGCGCCAACATCCCCAACAGTAAAGGGCGTGCTTTTTCCATCGGACCATCAATAAAGTTTGATAGCGGAAAAGGATGGTTCGTTACTGCCAAATGGCAGAAAGAACTGGCGGTAGAAAACCGTGCACAAGGTAGTGCGATCTGGATCAAATCAGTATTTCCACTGTAAAAAGAAGTTCCTTGCGTCTTTGACGGGGGAACTTTGTTTTTCCGTGCACGCAATATATATAACTAACCCTGCAGCATGGATTTCAATGTCGTGTATTGAAAGCATGGTTGCGTTGAGGAGACCACTATGAAAAAAATAAATCCGGAAAAATCTTTTAATGCGGGACGTCGCGGTGTCATTCGGGCATCCGCCGGAACGGCGCTTGTTCTGGGCGCAGCAGCCGTTGCCGGCTTTAATCCCTTAGCGCTCGCGCAAACCGGGCGGAAATTAAAAATTGGTTATGTCACGCCGCAAACCGGGCCTCTCGCTGGTTTTGGGGAAGTAGATCGCTTTGTCCTTGCCGATATTAACAAATTGTTGAAAACGGGGATCATGATCGGTGGTAAAAACTACCCCGTAGAAATTATTGTCAAGGATAGCCAATCCAATCCAATCCGAACCGTGCCGCTGAAGTTGCCGCCGAACTGATCCTGAAAAATAAAATCGATCTGATGATCGTCGGTTCTACACCGGAAAATGCAAATCCCGTGTCTGATCAATGCGAATTAAACGGCGTGCCATGCATTTCCACGACCACTCCATGGCAACCCTGGTTCTTCACGCGCGGCGGCAAGCCGGACAAAGGCTTTGACTGGACCTATCACTTTTTCTGGGGTCTTGAAGACATCATCGCTGTCTTTACCAATATGTGGAAAGACGTGCCAACCAATAAAGTCGTGGGACTCTTATTTGCCAATGATGGTGACGGTAATGCGTGGGGAGATCCGGAACGAGGCCTGCCGCCTGTCCTGAAGAAAAAAGGCTATACGATTGTCGATCCGGGACGCTATCAAAGTGGGCAAACCGATTTCAGTGCACAGATTTCAGCCTTCAAAAAAGCCAACGTACAAATTATTGCAGGGGTGCCGACACCGCCTGACTTTAAAAACTTTTGGATACAAGCCAAGCAGCAGGGCTTTAAACCTAAGGTAGTGTCGGTTGGTAAGGCATTGGCTTTTCCGGCATCGGTGGAAGCGCTCGGCGACAGTGCAGATGGGTTGACGCAAGAACTGTGGTGGAGCCCCAACCGACCGTACAAATCATCGCTGACCGGTCAAAGCGCACAACAATTCAGTGATGCTTACGAGGCCGAATCCAGGAAACAATGGACCCAGCCGCTTGGGTATGCCCACGCTTTGTTTGAGGTGGCCATCGATGTTTTGAAGCGGACCAAAGATATCAACGACAAAGCATCGATTCGTGACGCAATCACCACCACCAAGCTACACACCATTATCGGGTATGTGGCATGGGGAAATGGCCCGGTCAAAAATGTTGCCAAGACACCTTTGGTAGGCGGCCAATGGGTCAAAGGCACTAAGCATAAATACGATCTCATCGTTGTCAACAATGAGACTGCGCCCGATATTCCGGTGCAAGCCAAAATCAAACCATTGCTGTAACGATTGGTCGTGTTGACTTTCGCCCTCTTTGTGTGATCTCAAAGAGGGCAAACGGAAAAATAATGGATCCACTTTTGTCTTTTGAAAACGTTTCAAAAAGCTTTGGCGCGTTCAAAGTCACCAAAAATCTCAGCTTTAAGCTGGAGAAGGGCGAAGCGCTGGGCATCCTGGGACCGAATGGTGCTGGTAAGACCACGATCTTTAATCTGATATCCGGCGATGTGCGGGCCGATCAGGGGCGCATCGTACTTAGTGGCGAGGATATTACGGGGAAGCAGCCTCATCAACGCTGCCGTGCGGGAATCGGGCGCTCGTATCAGATTGCGCTCCCTTTCATAGGGATGACTGTCTTCGAAAACCTGCTGGTAGGCGCTATGTTCGGGGCACAGAAATCAGGGCAGGATGCCGACGCCATTTGTA
Organism: Glaciimonas sp. GG7; assembly: GCF_052976905.1. NCBI lineage: Bacteria > Pseudomonadati > Pseudomonadota > Betaproteobacteria > Burkholderiales > Oxalobacteraceae > Glaciimonas > Glaciimonas sp. GG7. The sequence goes on from NZ_JBRIIQ010000038.1 coordinate 32,768, forward strand.
TTGAGGTTCTTGTACGCACCGGCTTACTTCAAAAAGCTAACCGTCTTGCTGGCAGTCTGACACTGCTCGACCGCAAGCGATTAGAACTGGCCAGGGCATTGGCGACCCAACCCGACGTGCTACTACTGGATGAAATTGCCGGTGGACTGACGGAGCATGAGGCGCACGAATTGGTGGCGATGGTCAACGACATCCGCAACGAGGGGATTTCCATTATCTGGATAGAACATGTCGTACATGCGTTGTTGGCAGTCGCTACCCGGCTTCTTGTCGTTAATTTTGGAGAAAAACTGGCGGAAGGGGAGCCGCGCGAAGTCATGGAGAGCGCAGAAGTCCGACGCGTTTATATGGGAATCGAGGTTTAACTATGCTCAGTATACAAAATCTGGAAGCGTTTTACGGTGATTTCCAGGCACTCTTTGGCGTTGATTTCGAGATCGGTGAAAGTGAAACCATTGCCATTATTGGATCAAATGGCGCGGGGAAAACCACCTTTTTAAAGACCATATGTGGGCAGTTGACATCACCTTCTGACGCCGTTTCGTTCAACGGTGTAGCTATCGGCGGTACTGCGCCGGATGAAATAGTTGGCAGAGGAATCGCCATGGTACCGGAAGGCCGACGCTTGTTTCGCAGTCTTACGGTCGAGGAAAACCTGCTTATCGGTGCCTATTCCAAGCGTGCCGGGCCATGGAATCTGAAACGTGTGTACGCACTGTTCCCTGACCTTGAGGAAAAGCGCCATAACCTCAGTGGCGCGCTTTCCGGCGGCCAGCAACAAATGGTTGCCATCGGGCGAGCGCTGATGGCGAACCCGAAGATACTGATCTGCGACGAAGTATCACTGGGCCTGGCACCGATCGTCGTCAAGGGCATTTATGACGCACTCCCGAAGATTACGTCTGACGGCCTTGCGGTGATCATTGTTGAGCAGGATATTGATACCGCGATGCGGGTTTCCGATCAAGTCTATTGCTTCATGCATGGACGCGTATCACTTAAGGGATCCTCTGCGGATCTGACAAAAAAACAGATATCAGATGCCTATTTTGGCATTTAGGAAAGCACATCATGACCGAATGGATAGCGACAATTATTCAAGGCATATTGACCGGTGGTCTATATGCATTATTTGCCATAGGATTGTCATTGACCTACGGCGTCATGCGATTGGTCAACATTGCGCACGGTGATTTCATCATGCTAGCCGCGTATATCGCTTTGGTATTGGTGACTGCAAGCGGCATCCATCCTTTCGTGGCGTTACCGATCGTGGTGATCGTTATGTTTGGTTTGGGATATTTCCTGCAACGTGCGGTACTCAATCGGACGTTAGGGTCAGATATTTTGCCGCCGCTGCTGGTGACGTTCGGCATGTCCATCATTATCCAGAACGGACTTCTCGAAGGTTTTTCAGCGGACGCCAAATCACTGGACGTTGGCGATCTTGCCACTGCCAGTCTTCATATCGGAGAAAATATGGCCATCGGATGGTTTCCGTTGATTACCTTTTTGACGGCCGCCAGTCTCACGCTAGGCCTGACTATGTTATTTAAAAAAACCTCACTCGGCATGGCATTTCGGGCGACCTCGGATGATCAGGAAACTGCCCAATTAATGGGGATCAAAAACCGCCATGTATATGGGCTGGCGATGGGGGTGGCATTCGCCCTGATGGCGGTCGGCGGCGTCTTCCTCGGGATCAAGACTTCCTTTACCCCGGACATGGGACCGAGCTTCCTGCTCTACGCATTTGAAGCCGTCGTTATCGGTGGTCTCGGATCATTTTGGGGAACCTTTGCCGGTGCCGTATTGCTCGGCGTTGCGCAAGGCATAGGGTATAAATTTAACCCAGGATGGGGCATTCTGGTAGGCCATATCGTTTTTCTATCGGTCTTGATATTTAGGCCAACCGGCCTTTTTGCGAAGACTGCATCATGAAAACTTCCATTGACTTTGTTATTGAACGCAGTACCAGAGCTGGCCGGATCGGATTGATAGCCTGCGTTGCGCTATGCGGTTTGCTGGTGTCGCTTCCATTTTGGGCGGAGCCCAGTACCTTGCGCCTTTTGGTGGAGTTTATGTGCTATCTGGTTCTGGCGCAGATGTGGAATTTACTGGCTGGCTATGGCGGTTTGATTTCAATCGGACAGCAAGCTTTTATAGGGATAGGTGGATACGGCTTATTCTTGTTTGCGAATCATGCGAACATGAATCCATTCGTTGCAGTGCTGCTGGGAGGAATCATTGCTGCCGTATTGGCGGTACCGACAGCAAAAATTGTGTTTCGCTTGCGTGGCGGCTATTTCGCTGTGGGTACCTGGGTGGTGGCAGAGGTGTATCGACTGGCGATTTCTAATGTGCCATTGGTTGGCGGTGGATCTGGCGAGAGTTTGACGGCAATGAGCAGTATTCCGAAAGCGACGCGTGAATCGGTGACGTTCTGGATTGCCAGCGCGATGGCGATTGGCACGGTAGCGCTTGTCTACTGGTTGCTGCGCTCGCGCTTTGGCGTCGCTTTGACAGCCATCAGAGACAGCGAAGCAGCCTCCGAAAGCCAGGGAGTTGACGTTGAAAAAGTCAAGTTTTACGTGTACGTATTATCCGCGTTCGGCACCGGATTAGTGGGCGCGCTTTACTACCTCAACGTGTTACGCATCGCACCTAATTCAGCATTCGATTTGAGTTGGGTAGTGTCGGCAATTTTTATTGTCGTCATCGGCGGGATCGGTACAATCGAAGGCCCTATCGTTGGCGCAGTCATATTTTTTTGCTTGCGCGAATTGCTGTCAGATTATGGTAGTTGGTACTTGATGGCCATGGGTCTGGTTGCGATTATTATGATGATCAAATGGCCAAAAGGTATCTGGGGTTTTATCCAGCAGCGCTATGATCTGCGATTCTTCCCGGTGCAACGGCGAGTTCTTTTACCCCAATCATCGAGCGCCGTCAGGGCTGAACCTCCGAGCGCTCAGAGCATAAAACTTTAATGCACGGGATGCGTATCCATCGCTGGCGCTCCACCAACGAATTGCCCGCGCAAGGACATTATTGCAATGCTACTTACACGCGGCAGCGATATAAAAGCAGAGGTCAGTGATTGTAGAAGGTACACGAAGTAAAATTTATAATCCCTTTTAGGAGAATTTCTATTATGGTAAACACTCAACTTGCCACCAATTTTTCACATATTAAACCGGCTGATACGTCCCTGCAATCCGATGGTTTGCGGGACTTTTTTAACTACCGCGATCTCGGTATCAAGGCCGCCACGCATGGGCGTGTCATTGCGCAGTTGGTAACCGCGAATAAGGCCCCGGAGGCGGGTACCGGATGGCATATCCACGAGGCGGAGTTCCATATAGTGTATATGCTCAAAGGGTGGGCGCGTTTTATGATCGATTCGTGCTTGTCCGTGGTACTCGGCATAGAACTACTGAGTCGGAGAC